>CAZFJO010000636.1:0-1500 GCA_964518915.1 uncultured Saprospiraceae bacterium | reverse complement strand
GGTGAAAATCGCAATAAGCCATCTACATACCACCATCCATAATAATCTGAGGTTCCATATTCTCCAGCATCAGCACTTCCTGCTTTTCCGAATCCTGCACTTAATTGTAGGTTGACCAATCCGAGTCCAAGCTCTATGTCATCCCCTGTAAATCCCCTAGATCCATCATCGTATTCTTCCAGGCAGACTTCACCTTTAAGCGTAAATGGGCTGATACTCATCCCTTCATCGCCTCCTATACTACCACACAATAGTTCTATGCCTGTTGGCTTGAATCTTTTCAATCCGTCTTCGTCTAAATCAAGACTGCTACTTAATCTCAGCCGCGTGCCTATCGCTACTTCTAGGGGCCCTCCGGATAGGGAGAGATCTACATCAAAGTCGATGGCAAGGTCGTTGCCTTGAAGGGTTAATTCTAAATCATTAATGGATATCGGAAATCCATCTATGGTTTCTTGTGGAGATGCAGCACCTGCATCTACACCATCTGGAAGACCTTCTGAAAATAAATCTGGCAAGTCATCTACATCGTAATCATATCCTTCGAATTCCTCGAATTCCCACACCGGCCCAGAATACAGATCACCACAAGTGGCGTCTTGTACATCTATGCCGAACCCTAGTGAAGAACCAGTTCCGTCGTTGACATCTGATTCCATAATGAATCCATAATCATTGTCGTAATTCAGTTGGAAATCTGCCAGTCTTATTTCTAAGTCTGGTATCAATCCTGTTGACACAAAATCGGGAGGTAAGTTTTCTTGGACATGGATAGCCATCTGACCTTTTAAGAAAGTGTTGATTTTAGTTTCGGTGGGATTTAGGGTAAAGGAGACATACGAATTAGGACAGAGTGCTACCTTAGCAAGGGACAGAGGCATTTCTACCAATCCATCTGGAACGGCTATCGCATAGAACTCATAATCTTCATCATCGTTTTTTTCCATGATGGCAGTATATTTCAAAAAATCACCCTGACCGAGCAGCGGGGGATTGATGGTTCCCATGAGTCTTCCCTCTGTCAGATTGTTGTTGAGTATACTCATACGGACAGTATCTAGAGAGAAGCCCCATCCATCCAGTGAGCCTTGATTAACGTCCACCAGGTTTAAAACATTTATGTCTAATGAAAGGCCAGTAGAACCGATCATGATATTGTTCAGAGCGGCTCCCTCTCTTACATTGTTTTTAGTAAAAGTAGGTGGTGTAAGGAGTTCTCCGTTTTCGAAATAAAACCCTTGCCATGTCAATCCCAGTCCACCCATGCCTTTTAGTTCATGACCGACAGGGAAGGATATGCCAGGAGGATTATCGACGTCAGATAGATCTAGAAAGCCATTTAGATCAACAAAACTCCATCCCTCAAGACCAGGAATCTGAAAGGCGTCCATTTTTAAGGATAACATAAGATGTGTCCCGCTTACTTCAGATGGATCTGTGTAAGAATAGACACTTTCTTCTGGAGATACATTTCTTATTAATTCCATTTCGAAAGAAGCT
>CAZFJO010000635.1:0-1513 GCA_964518915.1 uncultured Saprospiraceae bacterium | reverse complement strand
TAGGTCTACCATAACTCATATTGCTATTAACGCCTAGGTCATTTTCTACATTGATGGGCCTAGTTGTTCTGACGAACTGTTCGTCAACTAAGCTCTCATTAACTATCTTATTCCTTGAATAATTGAAGTTTAAAAATGCGAAAAAATTAGAAAATGAAAACTGGTCAAAGTTGAAAAAACTCAACCTCATGGTATGTCTATACTCATTCTGAAGGTCTGGATTTCCGATGTATATATTGAGAGGATCAGAATTATCTACAATCGGTTGTAATTGTTCTAAAGAAGGCTCTCTTACAGATGTATTATAATCAAGCGACAATCTTTTAGATCCTGAGAATTGATATCGATACGATAGCCTAGGAAGAAAGGATACATTGTTGTTCTCGATGGAAGTTCCAGTTAACCTTAAGTCTCCTTGCAATCTTGTTACTTGTAAGTTTCCTTCAATTGAAATATCTGCATTATCTGAATTAATATGATAAGCTACTCCTGGTCTATGATAACCGAATGTTCTCACATAGCTATTAGATAAATCTGAATTCAATATCAAGCCACCCTGAAGTTCATCATATACATCTCGGATGACATCATCGTTGATGTTCTGGAATCTATAATTAAACTCTAAAAACTTTCCAAATGCCAATGGCTGCACATAAGAAGCTCTAATCTGATAGGTCTTCTGATCTTCATCCTGTAATTGTTCTTGTAGAATATTAGTAATGAAGGTTCTGTTTTCGTCTTCTGGAAAAAACTCATTGGTACTAAGGAGTGCGTTTTCCAGGTCACTTGCTTGATCGTTGTAATTTAATTGAAGAGAGATGGATCTAGGATTCTTTTTTCCGAATTTCTTCCTATACAATATCCCTCCACCTAAGCGATTGTTTCCACCTGAATTATCTAGGGTGCTTATTCCTTGATTCTCGACAACAGCTTCACTGCTCAAGATGGTTTCATTATCGCTCGTAAGATTTGCCCTATTCAAGTTCATATTAGTTGTAAGGCGTATATCCTGAGAAGAATCAATCTCTAGGTCATACCTTGAGGTAAATCTGTGATTGATATTTGCGGATTCTTGTAATCCATTTTCTTCTGTGATAATAGTAGATCTTCCAGAAATGATATTTTCTGCCGTAGATATACGATCTGTTGTATTGCTTACGTCATTGATGAAATAATTAAAACTAAGTTTAGATTTAGCAGAAATATCGTGGTTGACATTGAGCCCACCTGCAAGCGTAGAAACGAAGCCATTACTCAATCCATTGTTAACTGAGATTCCACTGTTTCTTCCTCTTCCGAAACCACCCATACTGCTCATAAAACTTACATAATCTCCAGTGGAGAATCCTTGCTTATTTATATTATTGAGGTTTCCGATAACACTCATCTGAGTCCGGGGACTGAACCTATTCAGTGAGAGTGTACTCTCATACCTAGAAGACGTGCCATATGAACCTCCTATGTTTCCGAAGTATCCATTCTTATGAGATTCTTTTAATTCTAGGTTCATGGT
>CAZFJO010000634.1:0-1513 GCA_964518915.1 uncultured Saprospiraceae bacterium | reverse complement strand
CTAGAGAACAACTTAATAAAATTTTAAACCATTACTTAGTCAAGATTATTTCATCCATAATCAACCATGAATCATTATCCGGTCGTTTATAATGATAAACAACCAACTTCAGACTTATGAATGAACCTTGTATCTCTGCTTCTTCCTCGGTTATAGAAATTCCTTTAGCTCGGATGGTTTTCTGAGCTAGCAGAATATCTTCTTTAAATTTCGTAGTGCCATAAAGAGAATAGCTTGCTGGCGGATAAATATCTTTTTCTAGGTCATCCCTATATCTAAATTTAAAACCGGCAAGCGACGTAAAATCTGGGAATTCAATACTTACAACAACATCCTGATTATTCCAACCGACCCAGTTACCATCTCTTACATTATCAGAACCGAGGATTGCATCGTTAAGGTAGGTCGTTTCTGATTCTCCATATGGAGGAGAAGGAGGGTTATAATTGTAATTAACCAGTACTCCTTCATGGTTCAAGTAATCAATGTCTACCCTTTCCTGTTCCATTTTTCCTACAACTGAGTATAATCCCGTCTTATCTAAATTAAGGGTATCTCCGTCTGACACAATTAGTTCTCTATAAAATTTTCGAAACCCATAATTCAGCCTATGGTTGTCATCTTCAGTTCTAAAAACTATGGTACCTTTTTTCTTATTGTATTCTAGGCTTAAGTCTTCATCTACTTTCATATTGCGGATTACCCCATACTGCTTGTCTTGGTTACATCCCAGCAATAAAACTACCAACACGAATATTACATACTTGGTTATCATATCTTCTGAAGAGATTTAGTTTGAAACTTCAAGGCCATACTCTGAGCCTATCTTTATCATATAATTATAAGCCGATTCATAACTATTCTGAACGTTGCCATCCAGTATCGCTTCTCGAATAGCTGTTTTAATCTCGCCTACTTGTTTCGACGGGCCTATATTGAAAGTATCCATTATCATCTCTCCAGTAATCGGAGGTTGCCAGTTCCTAATCTTGTCTTTACTCTCTACCTCTTTTAGCTTTCTAGTAACTTCTTCGTATCGACTCAAGTACTTAGCTACACGTGTTTCGTTCTTAGAAGTAATGTCAGCTTTACACAATGTCATTAAGTCATCTATATCGTCGCCTGCATCAAACAATAATCTTCGGATTGCGCTATCAGAGATGTCTTTTTTAGTTAAGCTTATCGGACGCAAGTGTAACCGGACAAGTTTCTGTACATACTTCATCTTATGATCCAGAGGTAGTCTCAGCCTCTTAAAAATCTTAGGCACCATAACTGCTCCTAGCGCATCGTGTCCGTGGAACGTCCAGCCTACTCCTTTCTGAAACCGCTTGGTAGGTGGCTTAGCAATATCGTGGAACAAGGCTGCCCAGCGCAGCCACTCATTCTGAGAATACCTCGAGGTATTGTCCAATACTTCTAAGGTGTGGTAGAAATTATCTTTATGAGAAATTCCGTTTCTTACTTCCACTCCTTTAAGTTGAGACACTTCTGGTAGAATGATGCCTAGTAA
>CAZFJO010000633.1:0-1518 GCA_964518915.1 uncultured Saprospiraceae bacterium | reverse complement strand
TGACAGACTCTACATTCCAAGAAACGTCAATTGCTTCTGTATTATTTTCAGCATAAAATGCGGATATCTCTATAGGAAGGATACTGCTATTTACTTGAACAATAACCATCGTGATTTCAGTCAAGGAAAACGTATTTGATATACTAGCAACTGGGTTTTCAACCAGACTGGTGCCTGATATAGTAACTCCATTTTCTTTATTATTTGGTGCAGCAAGATACCCGGTTGTCGGCGTCATTAATTGCTCTTCATTCGGATCAGAAATCCATTCGCCCCCTTGAACTATAGCTGGGTGTGTAAGACCGAAGATCGGTGCAGAGCATGAAGTATGCACAGGAACAGTAGTTTCTGTTTCGTCTGAAAAGTGGAATGTAAAATTCCAATTGGCTTGACTATTAGGTAGGTCCATCCCATCCGCAAAGAAATAATCTCCTTGGTTTACAGGGCCATTAATTGTCTGAAATGGTATGAATTTAGACCCCTGCTTAGAAGAAACAACAATAGAAGAAACTTCCTTTTCACCTTCATATTGTGACCAGAAATTCCAAATTTTACCTGAACCATCTGCGCAGTATTCTGCCGTGTTCTCACATACATCCATAAGTGTGATGGCATAGAAAAATGTATCCAGAAAAGATTCAGGTGCATCGTTATTCGGCATATATATAGCCGCACATGCCGGATTGTCCGTATCAGGAAGTTGCATCGCCTGTCCAAACTTAGGATAACCAGGCATCTCAACGATAGAAGACATACATGGGTCGAAGGAACCTATGTCATTAGAAAATACATTGAGCTTTACCGCATCTGAATTGTTAGATAGAACGAATCTATCCAGGCATAAATCAAGAGAGAGATTACAGGTTTCAAGGGTTAACTGTACATCATTAAAATTAGGGTCTTCACAATTAGTGGTCTGTGCGATTAAATTAATACTTGTCCCCACAAGCATTAAAAGTGTTAGTTTTAAAGGGTTCATCAGAAAGTGAATTAAGGTTTACGAATTAATTCACCAGAGATGTATAATTTGCGTCAATTCTAACTTTAAATTATGTAAAATCTTTGACAAATTACCCACATGAAAATGTAGGTAGCGCGACGTTAGGAATTGATCATATCGCCCAGTTTATTTTCCTCACACTGTTATTAGAAGCTAGAAGTTTACATTTCAACTATTTACACATACGACTAATAATTAATGTATTAGCTAACCATTTACTTAAACGGGTAGGTTTAATTTTCAATTAATTAGTAATTGGTTATCCTAGACGACGAATGATAGGATTAGATGGACCTTTTTTGGAAAAGGCCGTAGCTTTATTAAGCTATTTTATCATAGCCATTCCTTCCTGTATCAAGTTACTTGTGCTTTTTTTAGAATGAGATATGCGGGTCAACTCATCGATTAAATTCTGCTTGATTTCAGCATTGTTAATCAACTCGAGCAACTCTAACCGCAATAACCACTCATCAGGGTAAAGTGCGTTGAGTTTTCCATGGATGAGGGTCAATTTTTCT
>CAZFJO010000632.1:0-1521 GCA_964518915.1 uncultured Saprospiraceae bacterium | reverse complement strand
AACCCACCCATCGCCCATGGCCAGGAATGCCCGATATTCTGCTATGAAACAGCTTAGAAACCAGCTAGACACCTATGTCTATCCGTGTCACAGACTAGACAGTAAGACCAGTGGAGTCCTTTTATTTGCCTTGAGAAAGTCCCACCTCAGACTCGTCAGTGACTTATTCATGGAGAAAAAAGTGAAAAAGATATACTTAGCAATCGTAAGGGGATTCACAGAAGAAAAAACAAGTATAGACTATCCGCTGATCAATGACAAAGGAAAAAAGCAAGATGCAATCACCCATATCCGTACCCTCCAGCATACTGAATTACCGATTCCATATGGCAAGTACCGCACTTCTAGGTATTCCTTACTAGAAGTCACACCAGAAACAGGGCGCATGCATCAGATCAGAAAACACCTAAGCCACATCAGAAATCCCATCATAGGGGATAGACCGCACGGCTGCAACAAGCAGAATCGCTTGTTTAAAGAAAAGTGGGATATGACTACCATGCTCTTACACGCTTCCGCACTTGAGATCCCCGAACTTGATTTAAACTTGAAAGCCACACCCAGTCATGCATTTTTAGAAATATACCGTACGCTGGGTTTTCACAATCCAGAAAAATTTATTGTTTTTTAATCCACTCAGACATGGTATGCTTAGCCTCTTTATTGACCCTTTCTGATAGCACACCATACACTCCTTGAGAACCCCTAAAAATGCATTATTATGTCTTGATTAATGAGCTATAGCTTTAAGAATCGACTGACCACTCAGGGGATATCCCGTCTGAACTTCTAAATAATCAATAATAGTTGCTCCTATATCGGCACTGGTAGCTACATCTATACTTGCAGGACCAGTACCTGGAATTTTAATTAGATACGGTACAATCGTGGAAGTAGCAGTCAAGCTACCGGTTCCTCCCTTCATTCCTTGATCCTCTGGGTAAAAACTGTACCCAGGAAGCGCAGTCATCATAACATCGGGGCTGCCTGGTTGAGTCATCAATTCATATATCAACGGAAGTGCCATAGGGTATCTTTTTCCTAATGACATATTCTCAATTTCTTCCATAGTAAGCTTAATCAACGGAAAATCGACACTACCTAGCATCAATGGATCTCCTCCCGCTGGATAATAATTATAGGTATTGTCTGGATTCTTGGAAATAACTGCCTTGGTTTTCTCTCTTCCTACGCCTACTGTTAAATCTTCAAACTGAAAAGCAACCAAGTCTATTCCTTTAATTTTAGTCCCGAAACCAGCAACATCAGAGATACTCCCATCTTTTTTATACTGCATAAGTTGGTTCCCGATGAGCTTCTGACCCCATCTGCTTTTATCTGTTACTTCTTGCTTAGCCATATACCAGTAGGCAGATTGATTGCCATTATAGAGGATATAACCATCCTTATCTAGGTAAGCCTGTTCTTCTGTAATTTTTTCGTCAAACCTTAAATCGCTATGATCGTAGAGATCCAGTTTAATATATTTCTTAGCGAATTCTGTCATCGGCAGATACGTTG
>CAZFJO010000631.1:0-1523 GCA_964518915.1 uncultured Saprospiraceae bacterium | reverse complement strand
TGCCCTCAACTTAAAACTTCCTTCCGACAACGAGAAGGCAATGGTTCTCCTTCAATTGGCCAACATAAATGCAACGAAGAATAAATGGAGTGCGGCTAAAAACTATTTCAGTCAAGCAAAAAAACTGAAGGTATCTGAAGTTCAGTTAAAAGAACAGATGAATCAATTCGAGAAAGCGCTTAAAAATAGGGGCCAAATGAAAGCTGCTCAAGGCACCTCTAAAAGAATGCAGATGCGTCCAGGCGGAAAAAGAAGAAGGCCTAAGATGAGATAAGGCTTGTTTAAGCTACGCTTGAATTCTTATTTACACCTTTACCTAAAAGATATATCCCGAGCAATATAAGAGCATAAGCGCCTATGTTATACGGATTCATATCCTGTGGAAGAAAAGAAAGAAAAGTATTCAATAAGCTGATCACCACTCCTAATATTATAATAGATCTAATCACTAAGTAAGCACCACCTTTTTTCATGAATGGGAAAAACAGTAACAGAGGACTTACCCACAATAAATTATAATTGCTTCCTGTAGCTTGATGGTCTGTAAAAAACCACAAGAATATAATTATCAAAGAGACCAGTCCAAAAACGAATAGCGTACTCTTAAAAAATACTTGAGTGATTCTAGGTCTCTTAACAACATAAATCAAGAAGAAGCCCAGGACAAGAAGCACTAAGAACAATATGTGCGGTGTAAACCATGGAGTTTTCATCCGTTGTTCAAGCTCTTCATCAAACATAAGTACTTCATACACTGGTTCACTTAGATGGATGCTAGAGGAATCTGTCTTCAGCTGCGCATTTGCGAAAGCATCCTTAATATAATCTGGAAGGAACATGGCACCTTGAAAACCCGCTACCTTATCCGCTCCAGAACCTATCACTAAATCAATCCCAAATTCCGACCATGGCAACCCAGAAAGGTACTGATGGAGATAATCTCTAAATGTCATATCTGATTCAGTCGTCTCCCAAGTCAAGGAATTCTGAGTGATCTCTGGCATAAAGTCTCTTATCCGAGTAGCACAATTGTCATAGAAAAAATCGTAAGCATAATACTTATTTTCTGGCTTCATGTTCTCCTCGAGAAACCTCAATAAAAGTCGCTTCTGTTCCTCACTTAGATTGAGTACTTGCTCCTTTACGCCTCGCTTATAGTAATGATATTCCAGTAAGAATGCTTCCATTGTAGAACGGGAAATCATATACGGTAGCTTTCCTCGCATAAACTTAAGATAGAAGCCATCTACATGGGAATCGAAGGTACCCCAATTGTATACTATATCGCGGCGATTCCTAGTATCATTGATGCGCAGTGCCGTATGCCCGAACGTCATATATAAGTCGTCACCGGGATCACATGTCAACATCGAAACCTCAATGGCATCTACATTCTG
Organism: uncultured Saprospiraceae bacterium; assembly: GCA_964518915.1. Taxonomy (GTDB): domain Bacteria; phylum Bacteroidota; class Bacteroidia; order Chitinophagales; family Saprospiraceae; genus JABDLO01. Next base: position 126 of record CAZFJO010000631.1, on the reverse strand, counting down.
TGCCTTGATATTAGATGGGATTAAAATCCATAAAACGACTATAACTTGGAAGATTCTAAATTTCATAATATGCTATTATCAATGTCCAAATGTATACAATTATCACCTTCATGACACCTCTGGCGG
>CAZFJO010000630.1:0-1527 GCA_964518915.1 uncultured Saprospiraceae bacterium | reverse complement strand
GTCGGGTTAAGCTGGCAAGATGCGATAGCTTCCGCAGCTGCTATTTTCATATCGGCTGTGATTCGATTCGCTCTGACCTTTAGTGCTCCCTTAAAAATTCCAGGAAAGGCAAGTACATTGTTGACTTGATTAGGAAAATCACTTCGACCGGTTGCTATAATTGCTACGCCCAGTTCCTTCGCTTTGTCAGGCATAATTTCAGGGGTAGGATTCGCTAAGGCAAATACTATCGGATTTTCTGCCATAGCCTCAATATGTTCTGATTCTAATAGATTTCCCTTACTGACTCCAATAAAAACATCTGCATCTTTCATAGCATCTAAGAGAAGACCAGATTTGTTCTTCGGATTGGTATAGTCTAGTAATTTCTGCTTGACCTCGTTAAGGTTGTCTCTGTCTTTAGAAATAATGCCTTTACTGTCGCATACGATGACAGACTTAACAGTAATGCAGCTGTCTCCAGAATGTCCATGATCATGACATCTCAGTAGGTTAGTTATAGCTACACCTGCTGCTCCTGCTCCATTAATAACAATGTTTAGTTGGGACATACTCTTCCCCAAGACTTTACAAGCATTGATCAATCCGGCTAGAGTTACGATTGCAGTTCCATGTTGGTCATCATGAAAAACAGGAATGCCTATATCTTGGAGGCTTTGCTCAATTTCGAAACTTCTCGGAGCTGAGATATCTTCGAGGTTGACTCCTCCGAAGACGGGTGCTATAAGCTTGACCGTGCGGATTATTTCTGCTGTATCCTGGGTGTCTAGACAGATAGGGAATGCATTGAGTCCGGCAAATTTCTTGAAGAGCATGGCCTTTCCTTCCATAACAGGAATAGCGGCTTCTGGACCTATATTTCCTAGCCCGAGAACGGCAGAACCATCAGATACTACTGCAACGGTATTTCCTTTTAAGGTAAGGTTGTAAGCTTCTGTTACATCTGCCGCAATTGCCATACATGGTGCTGCTACACCAGGAGAGTAAACCCTGGATAGATCTTCAGAAGTTTGGACATCGATTTTGGATGTAACTTCAATTTTGCCTTTAAGCTTCTTGTGTAATTCAAGTGATTCTTTGTTGAAATCGTGGTTTGCCATTAGGTATTCATTTTTGACCATTCAATATCTGCTAAGTTACGTTTTGTTTCAGGGTCTTTAACCCATTGTCTTTTAGCATCTATAATTCCCCATAGCATACGGGTGAAGAAGTATAATTTTCCATCCCTCACTTCCCAGCTTTTAGGATTAGGATTAACTTGCTTGCCTTCTGACATAGCTATGGCACAAAAACCTCCGTATTGTGGGCTGTACTTATCTGGATTTTCTGAGAATTGCTCCATATTCTTCAAGTTAGAGAAAAGGTAGTTTGCTCCGTTATGCTTTACGCTATGACTCTGGATGCCTTTCGCAGGACTGCTGTTGAAAAAAGATACTACATCGTATCCCTGGGCAGCTATGCCGTTTTTTAAGTTTTGTTTCATGGATTCTAGCAAATGATTTAACAATAACCGCTCTAACACCCAAG
>CAZFJO010000629.1:0-1530 GCA_964518915.1 uncultured Saprospiraceae bacterium | reverse complement strand
AACCTTTGGTAAGATTTAGGGTATTAAGAAGAAACGGCTCTAATGAATAGAACAATACTTCTTGTATTTCTACTCTTTCTTACAGCTTGCCACAATCAGGTAGATAACAAAAACGTGGTGCTGCATTTATTTGATAATTCGACTATATCGTCAGAAGATCTTACTGATTTTTTAAAGTTACAAATGATTAACTAATTCATTAAAATTGCTTCTAATCTCAACACACCTTCGGATACACCGCAGAGCATACACCACATCCTAAGCAACTACCTAATCGTTCTCACATATTTTAAAAAGGTAGACCTATACCTCCTGTAAAGTATCCACCGTCGCTGCCGTAAGCATAATTAAATACTAAACCCACATTTGGCTTATTGATCATTCTCAAGGTTATACCTGGATCTACATTCAGCTCATCTCCTAAAGCAACACCATCACCAAATACCTGACCGACATCCAAAAATGCTCCCATCTCTATAGACATCGGGTATCCTAATACTGGAATAGTAAAAAATGTATAGCGCATCTCCGCACTTGCAAAGGCAGAATGTTGCCCTAGATATCTATTGAAGTCATAAGCTCTAACGGAGTTAGGACCACCAAGGGAAGATAGATAATAGAAGGGTATATCAGACTCTGATTTGAGGTCTAATCCTCCTCTCATCAAAACGACAAGCTTCTGAGATGGTCCTGAAAAGTACTGTCTCATATCTACGTTCAGTCCAATATAACTATCAGATAAATCATCGCTTACTACATCTGACAATGATTCACGAGATATAGTCATCTTAGTATAGAAGCCTCGTGAAGGAGAAAACTCTTGATCTCTATGATCATATATCACATTCAATCTAAGTCCAAATTTAGATGTGCTGTTTAAACCTATTAAGTCATCGATTAGGCTGGAATTCTGGAGAAATTCTACCCCTTCTTCTTGTACTAGCAAATCATCAAATGACTCTCCTATATTCGTGTTTTCGTAACTGACCCCTACCCCTATTCGTAGATTCTGCATTGGCAATAAATAGAAATCGAAAAAACCTCGGAGGTCTTCTCTCTCATAGGCTGTTTCATCCTCTTCCATTGTTAAGGCCCCAATACCATGAAACCTTGTTCTTGGCTCATTGATAGTTGCTAAGCTCACATCTATACCTAGGCTTGAATTAGACAGCGTGAAGTTTTCATAATCCAATGTGACATTTCGATATCCTTCGCCACCAAAAAATGCTGAAAACTGATAGTTATGATAGGCTCCTGGGCAACTGATCGCTTGTACTCCAAAAGCACTACCTATTAGGTCATTGCTATAGCCTGACATTGTAAACATACCAGTCATCGTGCCCTCTTTCGTGGCGTTTAAGAAGCTTATACCAAGTCCTGCTGAAGAGCCTGTAATATTAGTGGTGTTTAAGAATGGTATAGGCATCATTCTAACGGACTTCCCGTGACCTGGCTTATCTAACCATATGCCATGTAAGGCTTTGGCCAGTCCCTTGTCCTCATTAAGAGGATTGAACATAAACTGAAATA
>CAZFJO010000628.1:0-1533 GCA_964518915.1 uncultured Saprospiraceae bacterium | reverse complement strand
ATATATAATATTATAAATTCTATATATTATAGAATAATATACTGTAATAATATCATAACACAGAATATTAAAATTTGTCTAGGAAATTGGTTGTTCGTCTATCAATATGACCTGTTTATCAGAGAAAGGCATCCATATATCGGTAGAATGGACGAAAAACAGCAGTCTAGGATAAGAATATTATATAAGTCTTGCTTGTAAGTACTTTATTTTCTTTCCTTTTCCTAAATGCATGGCTTCGTAGTAGGTCTTGAAGGACAATTCAGGTATGTATAAATCTCTAGAATAGATATCGTCACTGTTGTAGGTAAGTTCTAGTTTGTCGTCATTGCTTATGGTAGACAGGCTATACTCATACAATGTTTCATCATCTGTTTTTAAGTGAATGATCCCTCCTTGTTTTAATACTTTATGGTACATCTTAAGAAAATAGGGAGCTGTAAGCCGTCTATTTTCTTTTTTAAGGAATGGATCCGGGAAGGTAATCCAGATTTCATCTACTTCTTTTTCTTGAAAAAAGTGATACAGTAGCTCGATTCTGGTTCTTAAGAAGCCGACATTATGGAGGTTTTTCTCGAGCGCGATTCTTGCTCCCTTCCATATCCGTGCTCCTTTTACATCTACACCGAGGAAATTCCTATCAGGATATTCCTGCCCCAGCGCCAGCGCATATTCTCCTCTACCACAAGCAAGTTCTAGGGTAAGGTTGCTTTCTTGTTTGAAAAAATCTTTTTGCCATTTACCTTTTAGGTCGATACGCTGCCCCTCCTTTATGTACAAGGTAGGATGCTCATAATCATAGTTCTCAACTACATTATCGAAATTGAGGACATCTGAGAATTTTTCCAATTTATTCCTTCTGCTCATGGGGCAAAAATAGGGAAGACTATGTTTTTGCAATAACTTCTCACTAAAAGAGATCCTTGATTTTTGCTGAAAATGGCATTTAAGAGAACTTTAATAGGCCATATTGTATAAAAAAGAGTGCATTAGGTGTGGATAGTCCGTTACATCAATGGCAATATTGACTATCTTTGCACCTCTTTAAAATAAAGATCCCTATGATAAGGAATATAATTCTACTATATATATTACTTCTATCTGTCACAGCGATGAGTGCTCAAGAATATAACTTCGGAGTAAGAGCAGGACAGAACTATTCTACATTGCGCGGAGAAAACGAAACTGGAGAAGATAAAGGCTTTTCGGGAGGGTTTCACTTCGGGATAAATTTTTATTACAATTTCACGGATAATTTTTCATTGAGGACAGAGTTGATGTATATCCAGAATGGTTTCTCTCAAGAATACAATGGAGAATCACATTACTTGATAAGAAAGTTTAATGGAGGTTTAGTAGTTGAAAAAGGAGATACAGAATTTCAATTAGATAATTCCAATGGGTACTTCGGTATACCTATTACAGGTCATTATCGATTAAACAGAAGATGGGAGGTTTTCGGTGGTGGTTACCTTAATTTCTTAATCAGCCCTACGGGTGCTGGAACGATCAGTTTTACATCAATCGACAACC
>CAZFJO010000627.1:0-1533 GCA_964518915.1 uncultured Saprospiraceae bacterium | reverse complement strand
TAGTTAAGTTTCCTTCTTCATCTGAAAGTTTTACCCTGTATAGATAGATTCCGTTCCCTAGTCTATCTCCATAATCATCTCTTCCATCCCAGAATATTCCGTTTATTCTAGAGCCTGCAGAAAAATGATTCTGAGTCATCGTCTTTACCAGTTTTCCGCTCAGCGTGTAGATGTATATCGCTGAAGATAGATCGGCTCCTTGTAAGTCATGTTCCCACATGATTTCTGTATTGGTCGAGAAGGGATTAGGGTAATTATATAAATTGGCAATAGAACCATCTTCATCGTTCACAATTCTGAATTCAATTAATTTTTCTGTGGAGTTATTAGCAATATCCCATGCTTTTACACGGATATTATGTAGACCCGGCCCTAGTTCTGGTAATCTATATTCAACTTTGCCTTGCGTGAAATCATTTTCCGCACTTGCATAGAACTCATTTAGATTGATGGGGTTTTTTAAGTCGTCATCTATAATCGCAGTTAGGTCATGGCCGATACTACTACCCGTAACATTGATTCCATTTTCATCTTCAAGATTGATAATCAATAGGGGTGATTCACCTGTGATTCCACCAGAAACGAAAGCCTCATCATTCAAGAAGACATTGACTTCAGGTCCGACATCATCACTTATGTTATTGCCACTTGAGCCACCTATTAACAATTGATCATAATAACCTGCGGCATCTTCAATTCCTGATGAAGTAGCGTATAGGCTGATTCTACCATTGCCGACAGTATAGTCAATATCAATCGGAACAATAAAGCTGAAACTAAATTTTCCGTTTGTTACTGTAGCTGCACCATCGAAGATTTTGGTTTTAAATACTTCAAATTCTCGTGGATCGCTCCTTTCATCATTGGCAAGGGTGGTTACTCTATTGGCTTTATCATATATTACAGGGAATACCTTCCCGTTGAAATCTGTAAAAACAGAGCCATCATTTTTACTTACGAATCCTTCTATGGTTACTTTCTGTAAGGCACCCAGTGTGTCCTTAAAGGATTCCACCGCAATATCGTTGATTGAGGAGAGAACTATTTCATGTTTAGGGATGGCCAGTTTCACTGCAGGATCACCGATTAATGCGAATTTTCTAGAGTTAATCCTGAGTGTGTCTTGCCAGTTATTGTTCTTAGCACGTATAAAAACATCACCGATACTGAGTTCCCTTTCTGCTGTCTGAGTGAATAAGGTGTCGAAAACAGATGCTGTCAATCTTTCATTTTCTAAGCTGTATACAGCCCGCACAGTAGACATAAGCGCTATGGCTCCTCCTTGATCAGATAAAATGGAGAATTCACCAGCACTGACGAGGGAAGGATCATCATAGCCTGTAAAGCTGCACGTAGCTGTAATAAATAAGGCAAGGTTATTATAGTTTTCCCACCCTAGAATGTCGTTGACTTGTAAAACTCTTTCTTGCGCCCACCCAGTCGGACCTCCATGCCCTAGATAGTTAAGTACGAGTTGCCCTTTGTTGATGTTTTCTGAAAGTCTTTCAGAAGCATCTGGATATCTTTCTCCAC
>CAZFJO010000626.1:0-1536 GCA_964518915.1 uncultured Saprospiraceae bacterium | reverse complement strand
GATTCTATCCTGTGAGAAGTAGACTAGATGAAAATCATTTCTTTAAGGGAGATGGAATCTTAGCTACGGAAGCAGAATACCTAGCAGGTGATGCACAGTACTGGAAGTACATGGATAATACATCTTCTATGCTATTTACTTGTGATATGGCAGGTATGGTAGAGCTAGACATGTATGTTTTCGATGAAGGAGAAGAATTTGATTTCTGCTCTGTAACACTTAATCTTCAGGTTAACGATGATTGCGGAGATGCAACATCTGCTACGACCAGAATTTCTGGTAAAGTAAGAACCAGTAAGAATGAGACCATCGATGAAGTAATGGTTTCTGCAGAGAACATGTCTAATTCGTCTATGTCTTACATAGAGACGAAAACGGACGGTGAGTATGGATTCGAAGAAGTGCCTTATGATGCAGATTATAAGTTACAAGCCGCTAAGGACAATGACTATATCAATGGAGTTTCTACTCTAGATATTGTATTGATTCAGAGACACATACTCGGAATTCAGAACCTTCCAGATCCTTACAAGCTGATTGCAGCGGATATCAATAATAACAGATCGATTTCTGGTACAGATATCCTACAATTAAGAAAGCTTGTCCTCGGTATATACACAGAATTACCTAACAATGATTCATGGAAGTTTATACCTAGTGCTCAGGATTTCGATGATATGCAAGATCCATGGGATTACGAAGAAAACATCACGATTTATGACTTAGCTTCTCCTAATGGAGGCAACAACTTCACAGGGATTAAGATCGGTGATGTTAATAGTTCTGCTTCCGCAAATGCAAGGAGCATAGACCTTACAACTAGATCTTCTGAGACAATGGAGTTTACGGTTGCTGATCGCGCTTTCGCAAATGGAGACTTAGTAACCATAGATTTCACTTCTGCAGACATAACAGATATCCTCGGGTATCAGATGACTGTAGGACACGCAGGCTTAGAATTGGTGTCTTGGACATCAGGTTTATTAGATATTAATGATAGCAACATCGGCCTTACACACACCGATCAAGGTTTAATGACCATCAGTTGGAATGCCGTAGACAATACGGATTTAAACACAGAGGATGCATTATTCAGCCTTACTTTTAGAGCAAAAACGAATGCTACAATCAGCGATGTGCTGTCTATCAATTCTGATATTACTAAAGCGGAGTCTTATAATAATGGACTAGAAGTAATGGATATCGAACTATCGTTTACGCAAGTAGAAGATATAGTTTCTGAAATCAGTTTACAACAGAATAGACCTAATCCATTTAGCGATAGAACTGTAATCTCTTTCAATTTAGATACAGATAGAGAAGCAACCTTGACGGTCTTCGACATCAATGGTAGATTACTTAAGAAAGTGACAGGTGCCTTCAATAAAGGAACCAACAGTATAGAACTTTCAGATGCTGATCTTAATGCAAGTGGTGTATTATACTACCGACTTGAGAGTGGCAACTTTAAGTCTACTCGTAAGATGATTAAGATTAATAAATAGTATATTTTTTCGAGAGTTATGTTAATTGGGT
>CAZFJO010000625.1:0-1536 GCA_964518915.1 uncultured Saprospiraceae bacterium | reverse complement strand
GATTCTATCCTGTGAGAAGTAGACTAGATGAAAATCATTTCTTTAAGGGAGATGGGATTTTAGCTACTGAAGCAGAATACCTAGCGGGTGAAGCACAGTACTGGAAGTACATGGATAATACATCTTCAATGCTATTTACTTGCGATATGGCGGGTATGGTAGAACTAGATATGTATGTATTCGATGAAGCGGAAGAATTTGATTTCTGTTCAGTGACGCTTAACCTTCAGGTTAATGATGATTGCGGAGAAACGACATCTTCTACAAACAGAATTTCTGGTAAAGTAAGAACCAGTAAAAATGAGACCATCGATGAAGTAATGGTTTCTGCAGAGAATATGTCTAACGCGTCTATGTCATACATAGAAACGAAGACAGACGGTGAGTATGGATTCGAAGAAGTGCCTTATGATGCAGATTATAAGTTAGAGGCTGCTAAAGATGATGATTATATCAATGGTGTTTCAACCTTAGATATCGTATTGATTCAGAGACACATATTAGGTATTGATAATCTTCCAGATCCTTACAAGTTGATAGCGGCGGACGTCAATAACAACAGATCGATTTCTGGTACAGATATACTTCAATTAAGAAAACTTGTTCTAGGTATCTATACAGAATTGCCTAACAATGATTCATGGAAGTTTATACCTAGTGCTCAGGATTTCGATGATATGCAAGATCCATGGGATTATGTAGAAGACATCATGATTTATGACCTTGCTTCTCCTAATGGTGGCAACAACTTCACTGGGATTAAGATCGGTGATGTTAACAGTTCCGCTTCTGCAAATGCAAGGAGCATAGATCCTACAACAAGGTCTTCTGAAACAATGGAGTTCTCAGTTGTTGATCGAGCTTTCGCAAATGGAGACTTAGTAACCATAGATTTCAGCTCTGCAGACATGGATGATATCCTCGGATACCAGATGACTGTAGGACACTCAGACTTAGAATTAGTATCCTGGACATCAGGAATATTAGATATTAATGATAGCAACATCGGACTTACACACACCGATCAAGGTTTAATGACCATCAGTTGGAATGCAGTAGATAATGCGGACTACAACACAGATGATGTTTTATTCAGCCTTACTTTTAGAGCAAAAACGAATGCTACAATCAGCGATGTGCTTTCTATCAATTCTAAATTAACTAAAGCAGAGTCTTATAACCGCGGACTTGAAGTAATGGGTGTCGAGTTATCCTTTACGCAAGCGGAAGATGTAGTGTCTGAAATCAGTTTAGAGCAGAACAGACCTAATCCATTCAGTGATAGGACGGTTATTACTTTCAATCTAGATGCAGATAGAGAAGCAACCTTGACGGTCTTCGATATCAATGGTAGATTGCTTAAGAAAGTTACCAGTAACTTCTATAAAGGAACCAATAGTATAGAACTTTCAGATGCTGATCTCAATGCAAGTGGTGTATTGTACTATCAGCTTGAGAGTGGCAACTTTAAGTCTACACGCAAGATGATTAAGATTAATAAATAGTATATTTTTTCGAGAGTTATGTTAATTGGGT
>CAZFJO010000624.1:0-1541 GCA_964518915.1 uncultured Saprospiraceae bacterium | reverse complement strand
GAATAAGCCCTGCGCTCCCATGAATAACTGGATGGGTGATATCCTTCTTGACATCAGTAGAGACAAGGTCGAGGAGCACATAGACTTTGCCATGCAGAATTATGGAGGTGTGAGAGCCGGATTGTCAGCTGGCGATGTTACTGTAGGTAAGATCTATGAGATTATGCCATTTGACAATGCGCTGGTCGTTGTAACGGCTAAAGGGGGTATAGTCAAGCAATTGTTTGACAGAGTAGCAGACTATGGCGGCTGGCCGGTATCTAGAAACACTTCTTTCAGAATAGACAACAATAAGGCCGTAGATATCATAGTAGATGGAGAACCCCTTAAGATGGATAAAACGTACCGGTTCACCTTGCCAGACTATGTGGCCCAGGGCAACGATGGTTGTCCTTTCTTAATAGGAACTGCTCAGGAAGAAATCGGACTTCTCGTGAGAGATGCCATGATAGAATGGATGAGGAAGAAAGAAGGAACCATCAAACCTAATTCAGAACTTAGAATCAAACTGTAACTATGGATCGGAGAAAATTTTTAAAATACAGCTCATTAGGTGGAACCCTCTTGTCTACGGGTAGTTTCTCATGGAAGCACATGTATGATCATGACCTTACCAGATTAACCATATTACATACTAACGATGTTCATTCACACATAGATCCTTTTCCTATGGATGGTTCAAGGAACGAAGGGGCTGGTGGTGTATCTAAAAGGTCTGCATTGATCAATACCATTCGGAACCGGGAACAGCATGTACTCCTCTTAGATGCAGGCGATATATTCCAGGGTACGCCATACTTTAATTTTTATGAAGGAGAGATAGAAATGAAGGTGATGTCTGAGATGGGTTATGACGCAGCAACGATAGGCAACCACGATTTCGATAGTGGAATTGATAACCTTAAGAAACAACTTGACCATGCCTCGTTTCCGCTTATCATAGGAAATTACGACTTTAAAAATACAAGCATGAATGGTCATACCTCTCCGTATATAATTAAAAACTACGGCGACATAAAGGTAGGAATCACCGGCGTAGGAATAGAGCTTAATGGACTGGTTCCTAAGCCATTATACAAGGAGACTGTCTATAGCGATCCGATAGCCGCTTCAAGCAAATGGGCTTCACACCTTAAGAATGAGGAAAAGTGCGACTACGTTATCTGCCTATCACACCTAGGTTATAAGTATAGAGGCAATCGGGTATCAGATGTGGTGATGGCTAAAGAATCTACGGACATAGATCTCATCATAGGTGGACATACACATACCTTTATGTATGAACCGCATATAGAAAAAAACAAGCAAGGAAAAGAAGTCATTGTTACCCAAGCAGGATGGGCGGGCATCATGCTTGGTAGATTGGATATATTGTTTGAAAGAGGAGATAAAAACAAATGCATCAGCTGCAAGAACACCTTAATAAAATAATTTTTTTTCACTGAGTTATGTGTCATTCACTCAGATGAAAATATTCTCTGAATTTAACGAATTACTTACAATCCCTTAAGCTAACTTATTGATCATGCTTAACTTATAAT
>CAZFJO010000623.1:0-1552 GCA_964518915.1 uncultured Saprospiraceae bacterium | reverse complement strand
CTTCATATGTTAATACTGAAGGTATTATCCGCCAGAGGTGTCATGAAGGTGATAATTGTATACATTTGGACATTGATAATAGCTAATTATGAAATTTAGAATCTTTCAAGTTATAGCCGTTTTATGGATTTTAATTCCATATAATATCATGGCGCAGAATGTAGATGGCATTGAGGTGTCGATGCTGACTTGTGATCCAGGGGATGACTTATATATGACATTCGGGCATACAGCGCTACGTATCAATGATTCTAAGAATCGCCGTGATCTAGTGTATAATTGGGGCACCTTTGATTCCCATGTCGATGGCTTCTACCTTAAGTTTATGCGTGGGAAGCTCCCTTATATGGTTTCCCGATCAACAATGGAAACATTCCTAATGGAATATCATTACTATAAGCGAGGCGTAAAGGAGCAGGTACTCAACCTGAATGAGGAGCAGAAACGACATCTATTGAGATTTCTCGAGGAGAATCTGAAGCCAGAAAATAAGTATTATGCTTACGACTTTTTCTATGACAATTGTGCCACAAGGATAAGAGATTTTATGCCAGAGATCACTCAGAATTCCTTGACTTGGGAGACAACTGAATCAGATATGACATTTAGAAATTATCTCCATAAGTACCTGCCAGGGTTGCCATGGTCGGAATTTGGAATTGATTTAGTGATAGGTTCTGGAGCGGATAAGGTTGCGGGTTTTCAAGGGGCCATGTTCCTTCCAGATAATATTAAGGATGCTTTCGCAAATGCACAGCTGAAAACAGATTCCTCTGCCATCCATCTAAGTGAGCCAGTGTATGAAGTGCTTATGTTTGATGAAGAACTTGAACAACGGATGACAACTCCATGGTTTACACCGCATATATTGTTCTTAGTGCTTCTTGCCCTTGGCTTTTTCTTGATTTATGTAGTTAAGCGATCTAGAATCACTCAAGTATTTTTTAAGAGTACGCTATTCGTTTTTGGACTAGTCTCCTTGATAATTATATTCTTGTGGTTCTTTACAGACCATCAAGCTACTGGAAGCAATTACAATTTATTGTGGGTAAGCCCCCTGTTACTGATTTTCCCATTCATGAGAAAAGGTGGTGCTTACTTAGTGATTAGATCTATTCTAATATTAGGAGTGGTGATCAGCTTATTGAATACTTTTCTTTCTTTTCTTCCACAGGATATGAATCCGTATAACATAGGCGCTTATGCACTTATATTACTAGGGATATATGTTTTAGGTGAAGGTGTAAATAAGGATTCAAGCGTAGCTTAATTAAACGCTTATCTCATCTTAGGTCTTCTTCTTTTGCCACCTGGACGCATCTGCATTCTTTTAGAGGTACCTTGAGCAGCTTTCATTTGGCCTCTATTTTTAAGCGCTTTCTCGAATTGATTCATCTGTTCTTTTAACTGACCTTCAGATACCTTCAGTTTTTTCGCTTGACTAAAATAGTTTTTAGCCGCACTCCATTTATTCTTCGTTGCATTTATGTTGGCCAGTTGAAGGAGAACCATTGCCTTCTCGTTGTCGGAAGGAAGTTTTAAGTTGAGGGCA
>CAZFJO010000622.1:0-1558 GCA_964518915.1 uncultured Saprospiraceae bacterium | reverse complement strand
TCTAGGCTTGTACAACATCATAAAAGCATGAGCCATATCCACACTTGTAGGAGATGGTATTTTCTCTGATAAATAAAACCTATCTGCACCTTTCGGGTGTGGATCTGTCGTAATGGAAGGTTCTCCAGTCTCTAGGTTAAATTCATAAACAGGAACATTATACATAGAAGGCTCAATGGCTAGTTGGTTATAAACCTGAAGAGTATAATTTTTAATAGTATGAAATACAGAGGAAATGTCTGTAATGGTTACACCATTAGGTTTTAAAGAAACAGCTTCATTCCACAAATTTTGTATCCATAAAAAATCATTGTTAATGAAGCCTTGATTAATGAATGCTAGAATGTCCCCTTCGTTTACACCATTGATAAAATAGTCGACTAAAAACTCTCGTTCCAGATAGAACTTGTATTTAGCTGATGAAAACCAATGATCATTGTTAAACCCTTCTCCAAGTAATTTATCAAGAATAAATAAGCGAGTCGATAACTTGAGACCACTTAGAGAACAATAACTAAGGTTCCTATCCTTCAATAGTTGATAAACGACTTCAGACGAGCCATCCGTTCTTTCAATTTCTTCTAATTCAGTTACTAAAGTTAAATCTTTAAGAGCCAGTTCAGAAAGCACGTTTAGTGTTTCTTCTTTATACATCTCGCTAATACCATCTGAGTCATTGTAATTCAATGCATTTGCTTGATTTATATTTTCACTTAGAATGGCTTGTATCATCTCGTACTCTTGGAGTAGAAATTTCTCTAAGCAATCAGAAAAACCTTCTATCTCATTAGGAGTAAGATTAGCAATAGTCAAGGTTATAAGGTAATCGCTAAATGTAGAATGATCTTGAAGTTGCTCAATAATAAAATGTAGGAGAGATCTACTTTCACCAACTATATTCTTAAGAACAGAAAAATCTAAATTATTCAATGTGAGGATTCCTTCAGATTGCGGAAGTTTTTTAATTGTATTGGCGACTTTTATTACATCTAGTAATTCACGGATGGTTTTGTCTTTTGCCTCTGCGTAAGTAAATCCTCTTATTGCACAGATTGTCAGGCAAGAATTATTAGGTTGAGGAATGGCAGAGAACTTAGATACTAAGTAGTTGAATTCATTGTTTTCTGCATTTAAAAATGCAGCAATGCCATTCGTTGGATTGAGGTTGATAGAATATTCATCTTGATAAACTTCACCCTTGCTATTTATGTAATTGACGAATGAGCCATTCTTGAAATATGCTAGGTAAGTTGACTTATCCGGAATCGTGAAACTAAGCATTGAGCCAAGTGGAGCATGATGGTCTGTTGTTTCATTTTCTTCTACATTGTCACTATCAACTGAAATTAATCTATCCAATGTTGAAAAAGAAACTTCTGCGAAATCTGGCGGGATAGTTACATAGTTTCCTCCAGGGTCGATAAAGGTGAAACTGTGTACCTCATCGTCTATATAGTTAGCGAACTCTTTTATTTCATCACCCCCGAATAACGTTATCCGCTCTCCCTCATCATCCGAATCATTCAACACGAAATTATACTTGGGGTTGTGGATCAGG
>CAZFJO010000621.1:0-1559 GCA_964518915.1 uncultured Saprospiraceae bacterium | reverse complement strand
AAGGTATGCAGATGGGTAACATCAACCCAGGCGTTGTCTATGAAAGACATTATGCACTCAACTGGCTCATCAATTATCAAGGGCAAGATTGGGACAATATTTCTTGTGATACGTAGTAAGTAAGTACAAGTAACTTCTCTGAGGGCGTCACATTTTATAGTTCTATAGATACCTCATTAACCGCAACATAAGATCTGTCATAAGTATTCATAGAAATGACTTTTCTTGTAGTTATCATATATCATTATTTTTTTATATTTTTCTGGAGTATAACTGGCATTTCAGACTGAAAATACTTTATTCAAGTTATAGAACTGCATAATACATCATAATACCAGCTATACGTAGTATGGAAACTACTTAGAAAATCACTTATTAACTATCAATATGTAAACATGGATTACAAAACGAAAATTGAAACAGCTACCAGGGTGGCGGAGGAACTTCAGGGCAACAAGACATCAGAAGAAGTAAAGGCAGAATTAAAAGCTCAAGGTGTTTATGACCGAGATATAATTAATATTATGGTCAGCGCTAGAAATATAATAGGAGAAAAATATAAGCCTGAAATAAGAAGGTATTTGGTAGAAGGTAAAGAGGTTCATGGTGCAGAAGCGTTTGGTTCTTTGGATGATGAAGTGATAGAAACCTTAGTAGGCGAAGAGAAGAAGGCACTGGCTCTTATGGAGAAGAAAAAGATGGTAAAGTTATTAAAAGAAGGTCATTCAGCAGATGAGATTTTAAATAAAGTCGATAGTCGATTTTTACCTATTGATAAGGCAGCAAAACAATTGTCTAAACTTCAAGAAGTTAAAAAACAAAATAGTGGCAGTGGTCGGATGATGAGTATAGGTGGAGGAATAGGCCTTATTGTACTTACAGGAGTCATTATGCTTACTACGGATAGGTTGTTTTATGTCTTGCCCATATTAGGATTAGGTATGATAATTAAAGGGTTTCTTACACAAGAAGTCTCTATAGAAGATTAGTGTAATACTATAACTATTCATTCTTGCAGGAAAAGTAACAGAGGTAGAATGGGGCCTTATTATGCAATTCGACATTACATCTCAGAAAAACTTTTCTTCAACCGGCTCACCATTTCTCTGATTTCCTGTTCATTGTGAGCGGCAAATCCAATACGCATGCCGTTGTGCTTGCTTCCTGCTCGATCGTATCTGGCCCAGTTTCCGATTTCTAGACCATGAGGGATAGCGGCTTCCTGTACTTCTTGCCAGGAATACCTAGGATTCAATATTACCCATACAGCCATACCACCTTTCGGAACATCAAATGTTAGAAAAGCACTCAATTCTTCTTTTAACAAAGCACAGAATAAGTCTCGTCGTCGCTTATAGATTTTCATCACCTTGCGGATGTGTCTATCCAGGTCTCCCGACTTAATGAAATCTGCAAAGGTCAATTCAAGAAGGGCATCTCCCTGGCGGTCAACAATGCCTCTTGCTTTAGATGCTTCATCGACGAAATCTTGAGCGGCGATCAGATATCCGATTCTGTATACTGGAGCTACTGTCTTACACACAGAACCTATATAGATA
>CAZFJO010000620.1:0-1560 GCA_964518915.1 uncultured Saprospiraceae bacterium | reverse complement strand
TAATTATACAATCTTATTTCTCTTTCGTTCTACTTCTGTCAAGAATACTTTTCTTAACCGCAAATAATTTGGAGTTACCTCTACGTATTCATCTTTTTGAATATACTCTAGCGCCTCTTCTAATGAAAATTTAATCGCAGGAACAATCTTTGCCTTGTCATCAGCACCCGATGAACGCACGTTACTTAATTTCTTGGTCTTTGTAATATTCACTGTCATATCATCACCACGAGAATTTTCACCAATCACTTGTCCTTCATAGATATCTTCTCCTGGATCTACAAAAAACTTACCTCTATCTTGTAATTTGTCAATTGAATAAGGTATAGCAGAACCTTTCTCCATAGAAACTAAAGAACCATTAATACGACCAGGTATATCTCCTCGTAAAGGTTGGTATTCTTTAAATCTATGTGCCATAATTGCTTCACCAGCAGTAGCCGTTAATAATTGATTACGTAATCCGATAATTCCTCTTGAAGGAACTAAAAATTCGCAAATCATACGTTCTCCTTTAGCTTCCATACTAAGCATTTCTCCTTTACGCATGGTCACCATTTCTACAGCTTTTCCTGATACACTCTCTGGCAAGTCAATTGTTAGCTCCTCTATCGGTTCGCATTTAACACCATCAATCTCTTTAATAATAACCTGAGGCTGTCCAATCTGTAATTCATACCCTTCTCGACGCATGGTTTCTATCAATACCGATAAGTGCAATACACCTCTTCCAAACACTAAGAATTTATCAGCACTATCCGTTTCATTAACTCTTAGTGCTAAATTTTTCTCTAATTCCTTTTCTAATCTTTCTTTTATATGTCTAGAAGTTACAAACTTTCCATCCTTACCAAAAAATGGAGAATCGTTTATTGTAAATAACATACTCATTGTTGGCTCATCAATGGCAATTGTTTTCAATCCTTCTGGATTTTCGATATCCGCCACAGTATCTCCTATTTCGAATCCTTCTAAACCAACTAAAGCGCAAATATCTCCTGCTTCTACTTTATCTACTTTCATTCTTCCTAAACCCTCGAAAGTATGAAGTTCTTTTATTTTAGATTTCTTGATAGAACCGTCTCTTTTTACTAAAGAAACTTGCATTCCTTCTGTCAAGGTTCCTCTCTGTAGCCTACCAATTGCAATACGCCCTGTGAATGAAGAAAAATCTAATGATGTGATTAACATCTGTAAGGTACCTTCTTCGATTTTTGGGGCAGGAATATGTTCCATTACCATATCTAATAACGGCTCTATATTATCTGTTTCTTTCTGCCAATCATCACTCATCCAATTATTCTTAGCAGAGCCATAAACTGTTGGGAAATCTAACTGCCATTCTTCTGCTCCTAATTCGAACATTAGATCGAATACTTTTTCATGTACTTCATCCGGCGTACAGTTTTCTTTGTCCACCTTATTAACTACTACACAAGGCTTTAAACCAAGATCAATTGCTTTTTGCAAAACAAAACGTGTCTGTGGCATAGGGCCTTCAAAAGCATCTACCAATAATAACACTCCATCAGCCATATTTAATACCCGCTCTACTTCTCC
>CAZFJO010000619.1:0-1568 GCA_964518915.1 uncultured Saprospiraceae bacterium | reverse complement strand
CTATATATCGTTAAGCAATAATTATTGATTTTCTTGTTAATTCGACCTTTAGAATTCGACCTTTATTCTACCTCTAATACCTAATCCTTTTACACCAAAAACATTTTCTACATTAGCTCTATCCAGATAGTTGACTCTCTTGACGACATCTACTCTGAAGAATCTGAAGATGTTATATACACCAACGCCGTATTCTATAAATGGCTTACTTCCTTCAAATCCTGATGTCAGTAATTGACCATCAGCTAATCGATTAAATTGTATTAGCTCCTTATTTAAACTTGGGTCATTATCCTCATCTAATCCACCAATTACAGTTTTCAGACTGATGACTTCCTTGAGCTTCAATTTCCTGATAAGAGGTACTCTATTGAGTATATATCCATCAAAGAAATGCTGCATATAGAATCTTGCGTATTTATCAGTTGCAAATTCTAAAAAGTTCATTGTATTAAATGAAATTGGATTGAAAGAATATGATTGATTAGCAGTAGGTATGTAGAGTAAAACAAACGGAAGATTATCTCCAAATACACGTCCCACTTCTGCTTCCACCTCCATTCTTCCGAGAACGGAAAGAGATATACGTTTCTTAATTTGTATTGACACATTATGGAATGAAAAATCACCCCCTAATGCCTTGATTCCAGCTTTATAACTGAGTTGTATTCTTGGATGATCTGACTTAATAGGTGTTCTAACGTCTCTTCCTTGTATGAATGCTGTATTAGGCGAGAACTCTCCAGAAAAACTAATCTCTGTTGTGTTGACATTTGCAATAGAAGTATTCATATCATTTCTGATTGCTTCGAAAGTGAGTGTGCCATAAGGTTCTCTTCTTTTTTTATCAAAACCAAAATTCATGAAGCCCACTTCATTCTCTAAATACAAATCAGCATTGAATTCTTCTACAAATAACATCTGATTTGCCTCTCCTCTACGAAATGAGGTCAGGAAGTTATCTGCTGCAAGAAACTCTAATTCTAAACCAGGAAAGAATACATCATTACGATAGGCGACTTCGACAAATCTTCTAGGATTTTCTCTGTAATCATCGTTGAATGTATAAAGCAGAGACCCTCCATATTTAAATCTTTCATCCTTAAACCCATAGGCACCGTAAGTTTTAGCTTGTATTTTTTGTGTTAAATTATGAGATGTTTCTGGACCTACTCTGATCCTGAGTCCTTCTGTGTCATTGAAACTAAGAAACGTTCCAAGCTTTCCTATGTCTAATGGACCAGCAGGAACATAGCCAGTAGTTACTAGCTTAGTAATTGTGATAAATCGACGGTATGCTGGCACAGTCTGTAAGGTATCTATCATATTGTAAATGCCTTGCTCTTTTGGCGTCAGAGTTGATAGCCTATTATCTATCCAGAAATCATTATCTTGTTCATAGGCATGTTTATCATCGACAACATCTTCGATGTTATCGAAAACTGATTCGTCATCAGGAGGGGAGAAGTCATAGTTCTTATATATATTGTCTTTCGATGCATATACTCCTAGTCCTCCGGAGGATAAGGAGGCATCTAAGGTTATCTCATCTTTTATCAGTGTATAGA
>CAZFJO010000618.1:0-1570 GCA_964518915.1 uncultured Saprospiraceae bacterium | reverse complement strand
CTTCATATTATATTATTAAATCACTTCCACATCAAAGCATTGTAATCGTACCGATATATTGGTATATTTGAGCCCAAATTTTAAAGAACATGTTTGATTCATTAAGTGAAAAATTAGAAGGAGCGTTTAAAAACCTGAAAGGGGAAGGAAAACTAACCGAACTAAATATTGCTCAATCTGTAAAAGAGATAAGAAGAGCACTCGTTGCGGCGGACGTTAACTATAAAATAGCGAAAGAATTTACCGATAAGGTAAAAACGAAAGCGCTCGGAACGCAGAATATTCTTAATGCTGTGAAGCCAGGAGAACTTATGGTTAAGATCGTCATGGATGAGATGATCGAGCTGATGGGTGGACAATCTGAAGGAATCAATGTCAACGGAAAACCTGGAGTTGTATTAATCTCAGGATTACAAGGAAGTGGAAAAACGACCTTCACAGGAAAACTTTCTCTCTTCCTTAAAGAGAAGAAAAAGAAAAAAGTACTTGTATCCGCCTGCGATGTTTATAGACCCGCTGCCATAGATCAGCTAACGGTAATTGCTGAACAAGTAGGTGTAGATATCTACAAGGAAATTGAAAATAAGAATCCAGTTCAGATTGCTGAAAATGCAGTTGCACATGGAATAGAGAACAAGTATGATGTTGTCATTATTGATACCGCAGGTCGTCTATCTGTAGATGAAAATATGATGCAGGAGATAGAAGCCATCAAGAATGCCGTTGATCCTACGGAGACCTTATTCGTTGTAGATTCTATGACTGGACAAGATGCTGTCAATACAGCTAAAGTATTCAACGAACGAATTGATTTCGATGGTGTAGTCCTTACTAAACTAGATGGTGATACACGAGGTGGAGCTGCGCTTTCAGTAAAGTACACGGTCGGAAAACCGATAAAGTTCGCAAGTACTGGAGAGAAGATGGATACCCTGGATGTATTCCATCCAGACAGAATGGCTCAGCGTATTCTAGGTATGGGAGATATTGTATCTCTGGTAGAAAAGGCGCAAGAGCAATTCGATGAAAAAGAGGCCAAGAAACTTGAGAAAAAGATTCGCAAAAACAAATTTGACTTCAATGATTTTCTTAGTCAGATGAATCAGATCAAAAAGATGGGAGATCTGAAAAGTTTAGTCAACATGATTCCCGGCATGAAGAAGATGACTAAAAATCTTGACATCGATGATTCAGCATTTGCGAAAGTGGAATCTATCATATTATCGATGACTCCACAAGAAAGATCTCATCCTGAGGTACTTAACATGAGTCGCAAGAGAAGAATTGCTAGAGGATGTGGAAAGAACATCCATGAAATAAATATGTTTATTAAGCAATTCGATCAGATGAAGAAGATGATGCATATGATGAGTAAAGGAAAAGGCATGGATAAAATGATGGGCGGCATGCCTAATATGCCTAGAAGAAGATAACCTTCAGACTAAAGATATAAAAAAAGGCTTGCAGAAATTCTGCAAGCCTTTTTTTATATAATCTATTTTCTTTTAATCAATTCTAAAACTAGTTAGATAATTGATCGTAAGTCAATGTAAGGTGTACGATTCTTCCT
>CAZFJO010000617.1:0-1577 GCA_964518915.1 uncultured Saprospiraceae bacterium | reverse complement strand
AGACGGTATTCAAGCATATCATCAACCCATTGTGCTCTTTCCTTCATAGGAAGTACCCATTCCTTCTGAACTTGAGCGTAAGATGAGAGCGAAAAAATGAGTAATAATAAAGTAGTCAGAAAGAAATTTCTGAGCATAGTTGATGGTCGCTTCTGACAATTTAAAATAGGATGAATATTTCCCATAGCATGATTAATTATCTGCCTAATGTAGAGAAATATCTAGGGTAGACCCAATCTAGCAAGTAGAAATCTATGGAGTCAGAATTTTATTCAACTCCTCGATGGAAGGATTTATAGCAAGTAGCTTTCCGTTTCTATTGAATAAGAACTGTCGTCCACCACTCCATGAAAGTCCATATTTTTCCCAGATTTTATTTTCTTCTAGAATTTCAAGGTATGAGGACCAAGGATAATTATGTTTTTCTATAGCCTTTATCCCTTTCTCTTCTGTGTCCACACCGCCTACGACACTAAATACTTGAAGATTTTTAGTTGAAAGCTTATCCCACTCTCCAGCTACTGCTTTGCTTTTCTTAATACACGGTCCACACCAGGGTGCCCATAAATCTAAAAGGGTATACTCTTCCTCTTGTAAAGCTTCTCTAAACACCTTATTCTCTTTTTTTAGAGTTCTCGTATTAAAATCAATAAAGTGTCCACCGATTTTTAGTTCATCTTTACTTATTAATAGCATCTGTACTTTCTCAACAAGTGGGTGATCAGGAAATTTATTTGACCAATAGTCTCCATAACGCTTGTATTCTTCTAAGAGGATGTTATTATCTATAAAACGACTCATCATATTATAGTATAAATAATAACCTACTAAGGAGGGCTTATCTTTAAACCCATCTTGAATGAAACTAAGCATCTTACTACTCAACAACTTTTCTTTTTCTTTATATACTCTAAATTCTTCAGAATTTTTATCGAGCTTCCATGGTTCAGAACTGTCAAGCTCCATGAAATCAGATTGAAAGGATGACATCATTTTATGATTGAATGAATTATTAAGATCAACCATATCACTGCCGGTAACGATGTTCTCATTAAATCTTTCCGATGGAAATAATTCAAATTCTATTTTTTCAGAATCATTGAAAAACAAGATGGGTTTCCATATGCCTTCCTTCCATTCTGATTGAAACACTAGGTTGTATTCTTCTATTGCTTCAGCCTTTAGTACGTATTGAAAATGACCTTCCGCATTTATCGGTATTTCCACGCCATGGAACCTAAGGTCCTTATCCGCCATTGCAACAATAATTATTTCATCTGTCCTATTATGGATCACTCCTGACAAGATA
Organism: uncultured Saprospiraceae bacterium; assembly: GCA_964518915.1. Lineage (GTDB taxonomy): Bacteria > Bacteroidota > Bacteroidia > Chitinophagales > Saprospiraceae > JABDLO01. Next base: position 268 of record CAZFJO010000617.1, on the reverse strand, counting down.
GTAGATGTAACTTGGCTATAAATTACTATGCAACAAAATTGTAGAACCAGTAAAATCAAGAATTTTTTCATAAGCTTTTTCTGTTAACGGGCATTAATTAAATCCGTTCTAGACATAGAAGGTGACTCTATGTAATCATTAAGTATTCTACCTTCAAGGTACAAAATATTCTAAATACACGCAAGCAAAACAAGCTGACAGATAGATAAGAATCAGATGAATCAGTTCGACATAATTCGCATTACATTTATATCTAATATGAAATTTA
>CAZFJO010000616.1:0-1580 GCA_964518915.1 uncultured Saprospiraceae bacterium | reverse complement strand
GAGATGGGCTTTCAATCTCCTGAAAGCGTCCACTTAATCGTAGAAGCGGAGCGTCGGGTTTATGCTGATAGAGCCACTTATCTAGGCGATCCAGATTTTTTCTCTGTCCCTATAGATACGCTTACAAGCAAATATTACACAGCATCCAGAATGGCGAATTTCGACAAAGAACAAGCTAGTATTTCTGATAGTACGGAAGCAGGAGTGATTGAAAGTGAGGAGACCACCCATTATAGTATACTTGATCCATATGGTAATGCGGTATCCATGACGACTACGTTAAACGGAGGTTTTGGTTCTACGACCATTGTAGGGGGCGGTGGATTCTTCCTTAACAACGAAATGGATGACTTCTCAATAAAGCCTGGTGTCCCTAATATGTTCGGGTTAATCGGCGCTGAAGCGAATAAGGTAGAAGCAGGAAAAAGAATGTTATCTTCTATGACTCCATCTATTGTAGAAAAAGATGGCAGCTTATACATTGTGGTAGGCACGCCAGGTGGTAGCACTATTATAACGTCTGTTTTTCAGACGATAATCAACATCATAGATTATGATATGAATGCATCGGAAGCTGTACAGGCGCCACGTTTCCATCACCAGTGGTTGCCAGATATGATCTTCCATGAAGATGACGCTTTATCCGAAGAAACGAAAAAAATCTTAACAGATATGGGACATAAACTCAGTCAGCGAGGAAAGATAGGAAAGGTAGAAGCCATCCTTATAAGTGGGGGCGGAAAGACCGTGGAAGGAGCCGCAGATATCAGAGCGGACGATGATGCTAAAGGATTTTAATATATTTTTCATTTCTTTGTGCCCACCCAATTGAAAAGTAAGTGAGAATAATTATATCCATTATCAGTGGTTTAGCCGTAGGAGGTCTACTTGTAGGGCTTATCCAGACATTTGCTTTTAATATGTATCCGGAGGCCGGCACTCTTGTAAAGAATTATGACGCGAGTCCAGAATTGATACCTGATGGTTTTAACTGGTTTATTATATCCTCCCATATAATAGGGTGCTTAGCAGGCGGGTTCATAACTTCTCTAATCAATAAGAAAAAGCGCTTCACTATAGGCATGAGCGTTGCGCTTGTGATCCTAGGATTTACTGTCTATTATAATTTTTCTCAGAATTTCCCTGATTGGGCGAGGATAGCAGATATTATTCTGACTGCCATCGGTGGAGCACTAGGAAGCTTGCTAGGGAGTCGCGGAAGGAGGTAATATTGTCTTTGGGAATAAATATTGTACTTATTCTCTTCCATTCTTAGCGCAAGATCATCTAAGCTGTATTTCATTTTTTATGTCTCGTTTCTTTATCAGAAGTATAATCAGAATTAACAACCTGCAAGTACCCGGTTTACCTATTTCTTTAACAATCCATTTGGTAATAATATACGATTGATTTAAGTTATGGAAAAGAAACGGATTATTGATTCACTGGAAACTCAGGAATAGACAATGTATTTTCAATTTTAAGATATTAAAGTCAACTATTACTATCAAGTAATTAAAAACAGAGCCTCTCTGATCGAGAAGCTCTGTATTGTTATCTTGAATTAACTTGAAACTAGT
>CAZFJO010000615.1:0-1585 GCA_964518915.1 uncultured Saprospiraceae bacterium | reverse complement strand
TCGGCCTGTTATCTTTGTGAAGTAAGACAATATGGATTATGAGTGATTTAAATTTAAATTTGATTTCTACAGATAATGACTCTAAAAAACGAATCGTAGATAAGGTTGTTTCTGGAGAAAGGCTTTCCATAGAAGAAGGGGTAGAATTATACGAAAATTTCCCCCTTAGCGAACTAGCCATTATGGCTAATGCCCTTAGGGAAAAAAGGCATGGACATAAAACATATTTCAATAGAAATTTTCATGTCGAACCGACCAATGTCTGCCTCTATACTTGTACCTTCTGTTCTTATAGCAGACTCATAAAGCAGAGAGAAGATGGATGGGAATACTCGATTGACGAGATCATGGATATTGTTAAGTCTTACGATGGCAAGCCGGTTACAGAAGTGCATATAGTAGGCGGTGTACTCCCACAATATGATGTTCCATTTTATGAAGAACTCTTTTCAGCAATAAGAAATCACAGACCAGAACTCCATATTAAAGCACTGACTCCTGTAGAGTATCATTATATTTTCAAGAAGGCGAAGATATCCTATCAAGAAGGAATGGAAAGAATGAAGGCTGCAGGGCTTGATTCTATGCCAGGCGGTGGTGCTGAAATCTTCCATCCAGAAATCAGAGATCAGATTGCAGGTGGCAAGTGCTCTGGTGAGCAATGGTTAGACATCCATAGAATCTGGCATAAACTAGGTCACCGATCTAATGCGACGATGCTTTATGGACACATAGAAAAATATTACCATAGAGTGCATCACATGGATCTACTGAGGCAGCTACAAGATGAGACTGGCGGATTTCAGACTTTCATCCCTCTGAAATTCAGAAACCAAGGGAATCAGATGTCCCACCTTCCAGAAACCACGGTGATCGAAGACCTTAAGAACTATGCAGTGGCAAGAATATTTATGGATAATTTCTATCACATAAAAGCCTACTGGCCTATGATCGGAAGAGAGACTGCTCAACTATCGCTTGCTTACGGCGTAGATGATCTTGATGGCACCATCGACGATACTACGAAGATATATTCCATGGCTGGGTCTGAGGAACAGAACCCTAATCTGAGTACTCGAGAATTGGTTAATATGATAAGGAGAGTAGGACGGGAACCTATAGAAAGAGATACTATATACAATGTTCTTAACAATTACAAGGATCATGTCTGGGAAGAAGACTCCCAGTATAAAGGATACCTATCTCTACCTGTTGTAAACAACTGATTGCTCTAAGAGAAAATTGAGGGTAAGACGCTTAGTTTTATGGTCACTAAGGCACCTTGAGATTAGCTTTCAGTTAAATTCAACGGATACAAGCCTTTTCATTTTCTCTTAAGAGGCCTGATTACCTGATAAAGGCCACAGAACACCCTATCTTTTTCAGAAAAGCGGTCGTCATATTCGTTCCTCGATAATTCAGTTAAAACCCTTTCAATTTTTCAGTCCAGTATGAAACCTACTTTACATTATGCCTATAAAAGAGAATTAAGTAACTCCTTTATAGATTAATGGACTTAGCTTAGAGCTTTAATTGACGCCATTCTAGAAGTTTTCTGAATATCATATGTAACCATTTTCTCAGA
>CAZFJO010000614.1:0-1586 GCA_964518915.1 uncultured Saprospiraceae bacterium | reverse complement strand
GTATGGATGTTATCAACAATAATACAAGGGATAAGTCTAGAAAGAATAAAAATGATCTTTCTGATGTTCTTCATGATGAGGAAAGGGACAGTAACCCTGCTTCTTATTCTCCAGATAGAGTAGGGATAAAAGAAAACAATGACAGTAAAAAACCTGAATCATACAATAAAAAGGTAGAAGCTGAGACTGATGGCGCATCAGATAGCAAGCTTTATAATTCGCAAAGTAGAGATGTGATGAAAGAAGATGTAAACAATCTCGACTCAAGCACAAGAGCGCAGCAAGAAGTAGAAAGTGATACCTATAGAAACACTGCTATTAATCTGAGCAATGATGGTATAGAAAATGAGGAACTAACTGAGGTGAATCGTAAAGATGAAAACAAGTCCACTATAAAAGAACAGGATAGAGGTCATGTTGATCGCGTATATAATCTTGCTTCTCTACCTTACCTTTTTAGGAATGGCGTCGCAACAGAAAAGAGGACTATAGAAAACAACAAGCCCCTTTTTCAGACACAAGTATTAAGGGAGCCTAAGACCTTTGGAACGCTATCCATGGGCTTTGCAAGATTCAATGGAAATCCAGGTTTTTCTATTTCAGGAGGATCGTTATACCATCTGAATAAGCTCATTGACTTAGAAGGAGAATTGAGGTATTCTTATGGAAAGGATTTTACCAAGCATGAAGTAAACCCAGAGATAACCACAGAGGAGTCACAGGTTGATTTAAATCTATCCATCCACTTAAAATTGTATGATAGTGGAATGAATAAATTTTCTTTCATAATCGGGAGAGGGTACACATTCTATAATGGAAAAAGAAGAATTGATTCTACACCTATAGTAATAGACAATAGGAATTCTAAAGGATGGAATATCCACGGTGGGGTAGAGTATACCCGGGTTTTAAATAGAACAACCCATATAGCCTTAAGATATGGTGTCATCGGATTCGATGACGCTGTGGAAGTATTACAATTCAAACTACTAAAATCACTATAATATGAAATGCATAATAATGACACTAACAGCTGTTTTAATAACAGTAGGATTATACGGACAAGAATCTAAGAGCAGTTTGGAGTTTTCGGTTTTTAACTTATTAGGAGACGGTGTAAGTGGGCCTATATATGGTTCATCCCTTGGGTACACGCATGAATTGACGAATGGATTATTTATACGTCCTTCTTTATTTATGGCCCAGGGTGGAGATCAAGGGAACGAAGGCTTTCTTTTTAACAACAATGGAGAGATTGATCCGATATACTTAGATTCAAGTTCAGATGAGATTCAGACCACATTCTCTCAGTATCGGTCGATGGGTTTAGGCATTCAGAAAGCGGTAAACGTAGCAGAATCTGACAGACTTACCGTATACTTGGGTGGGAGTTACACGCAACTCCGAAGACAATTTTTAGGTTCCCAGACAGAATTGGATGATGGTAGAGTCGTTGCACTACCTAGGTTTTCTGGAACGAATGCTTGGGGGTACAGCGTGGAGTTGTCCTACTATCATGGGATAAACGATTACTTGGATTTTTTCGGCAGGACCTCTTATGTTTCAGCCCCATCATTAGTGAATTT
>CAZFJO010000613.1:0-1599 GCA_964518915.1 uncultured Saprospiraceae bacterium | reverse complement strand
CCAGTGCTAGATAAGAAACCTACAGGCCTAGCTTATCTGTCACTTATTTACAACCAGAATGAATTAGGCGCTGGTGTAGGTATCAATGTAATTCGATATAGAGATCTAGAGTTAAGCGTAGGCATTCAGCATATGTGGCGTAGGAATGATCCTGTCCTTCTTGCGGAAAAAGAGATCATAAACTTCGGTGTCGGATCTTCTTCTACGAATATTTCCTATACCGTTCAAGATGAACATTTCATTTCTGTTCCTATTTATATTTCTTACAATTACAATAGGATAAGATTTCTGGCGGGATTGGAAACTGATTATCTACTCGCCTTGAGGACTGAATTAAAAGAAGAAAATGAAAGTGGTACTTCCTTAAGATCTGTATGGGTCGACGAGAGTTCCTATAGACACCTTGCATTTAAATTGTCAGGGGGCATAGGATGGTATTTAGGGAAGGGATTACATGCTGATGCTCTTGTAAGGGTTCCTATAAAATCTAGATATCAATTACAAGAAGCAGATTTCACTACGGGTGTTTTATCTAATAAATTATCTTATACAATTAGACTGACCTATGATATATTTAAATAGGGCTTATTGCATATTATTGATGTTGTTCTTGGTATTTAGTTGCCAGAAAGAACCCCTCATTTTTCCAGAACAGGAAGACCCATCGTTTCAACTTATGGGTTCAGCAGATAACAATGCAGTTATCACTCTAGCTGCTGGAGTCAATGGTTACGAAATGGCTTTTACTGTTCCAGATACCAGTGAAAATATTTCACAATATAGTGGTATTGTAGCAGGACCTGACTGTGTAGATAATTGTATAGAAAAGTTAGAGTTTTTCTATACTTATCGAGCGCCTATTCCTTTTAATGGAAATTCCATTGAGTTTAATACGACAGATGGCATTGATGACTTGGTAGAAGATGAAAAACTATGTTATAGCTATACACATCAAGTAGCTACAGGTCCTGATCCTAAAGTGCGCTTATTGCAAGGAACAGAAGAAGATTCAAGTTCTGGTAGCTATGAATTCTGCCTAAGGGAGCTTTCTGCTTTACAGCAGCCTTGGATAGAAGTCGTGGTTGATGATTTTTTCAATTACACCATTCACCCAGGGATGCCTGATCTTACCAGTCCATGTCAACTAAATATTTCATCTAAAAAACCAGAAGATGGCAATTCCAGAACCATTACAATACAACCTTTTACCGATGCAGATATAACCATTAACTGGATAGATTCAGATGGGAAAGTGACTTCAGGCAGTGATTTTAAATTATCAGATAGTGTGGTAAATTTAACAGCACAGATTATAGGTGCAGATTGTTTCATTGAATTAAACTTCGGAAAGGTTAATTCAACGTATAGAGGAGAGATTGATTTTTCCTTCCTGTTAAAACAAGTGACGGATCCTATCACCTCCAATACAGAACTCCGAGATGTAAGAATCGCCTATACGAATCCCAGGGGACAAGTTTACGTTTCTCAGGATGGAGCTTCCATACTTGTAGACGACATTAAAGAATATACTGAAATGGGTTTAGCGGATGATCTTATCTCCTACAATGTTCTCGTAAATTGCAACATGATTAATACCAT
>CAZFJO010000612.1:0-1602 GCA_964518915.1 uncultured Saprospiraceae bacterium | reverse complement strand
AATACTGAATAATGAATAACATAGGCTAAGAAGTAAATGGAAGGAGGCAAGATGAGACCAGTCTTGCTAATTTTACAATTTATCAATTAATAAGATTTTAAACTCAGTGAGATTACGCTTGGTCTTGCAGCATATAAATGTGTTCTATCTACTTGTTTTACCTCATTAGCAATAATTTATTCAGATCCTTTTCTCAATCTGTTTTCATGAATACATGAATCAGCACACCATAAGTTAGATTTTATGCATCTTAAAATTATTGTAGAAACACTTGTACAATTGAAGAAATCATTCTACATTTGTAGAAACATTAACATCGTTACACCTATGCAATTAAAATTATCACCAGCAGAAGAACAATTGATGGAAATCATCTGGAGTAAAAAAAGAATCTTTATGAAAGAAGTACTTCTGTCTTATCCTGAACCTAAGCCTGCGGCATCTACAGTCGCAACCTTATTGAAGAGAATGCAAGTAAAAGGATATGTAGATTTTAAGTTGTATGGAAATTCACGAGAATACTTTCCTTTAATCAAGAAGAAAAAATACTTCAAGGGTAAGATGAAAGAGATGGTCAATAATTTTTTCGGAGGTAGCGATGTGGCATTTGCATCATTTTTTGCAGAAGAAAGTAAGATGAATAAGCAAGAGCTAGAAGACCTGAAAGCACTTATCGAAAGAAAAATAAAAGACAAGTAACGATGGAAGTAATTATAAAAGCAATAAGTATCCAGTTTTTATTCTGGGTCGTGTATAGAGGATTCCTGTCTAAGTATACATCTTTTAATTTTAACAGAGGTTTTTTACTTACCGGCTTAGTAGCAATGATGATTGTGCCTTGGATAGAAATAGCTATACCCACCTATATAGACTATGTTCCAGCGATCGATTATTTCTTCTCTTCTTCTGCTGATCCGCTCATCCAGTATGAGGGTAGTTTTTTCACCCTCATTAATTTTTATAAATTTTCGATAGGTGTGCTCATTGTTTTATTTTTATTTAGGGTTTCTAAGGTCTTTAACAAGAGAAATGACCTGGTTGGTTATTCCCCAGGAGGGTACCCCATTTTCAGATTGCCTCTAGGCTCTGTTCCTTTTTCGTTCTGGCCATCAATATACCTTTCAGATTCATGTGGAGACGATGAGGATAAAGCATTAATCGTCCGCCACGAAGAAATTCACTTAAATCAATTTCATACCGTTGATATTATTCTAGCTGAAATTGTTGCCATAGCCTTATGGTTTTCACCACTTTCTAGATGGTATATAAAATGCATAAAAAACAACCACGAATTCATAGTTGACAATGTCATTGTGGAAGATAAAGGAATTCAGGAAAAGTATCTCCGACTTCTTCTCAGACAGTGGACCACTTCTGCTCCGGCTATGGTTTCAAGAATAGATTATTCCACCAATAAAAACAGAATTATGATGATGAATCTAAAAGATAGATTTCTATCGCGAACAATAAGTGCTTGCGTTGTCGCTGGAGTATGTCTCCCACTTATACTTATGTCGTTTACGTCTAAAACAATTTATGTGCCTGCCTATGATGAAGGCAACTATACAATAATGTATACGGAAAATGGTGATAATGGTATTA
>CAZFJO010000611.1:0-1604 GCA_964518915.1 uncultured Saprospiraceae bacterium | reverse complement strand
ACATAGTATAGTAGTAGATGGTCTTATTATAGACAACGGCCCTCGAAATTATTACGATCAGAGTGAAAGTAAAATTATCAGAAAAGGAAATGCCACCCACACGCCGACTCCAGAATCAGGTGGCCTAAACATTGTTACTGGAATAAACAGTAAGATTACTGTACGGAATGTACTGGTGATGAATACAGCACCCACAGTCGGCGCCTTCTCTTTTAAACCAGGCCGCAGCGCAGAAGTAACCATCAACAACAACATTGCTATCAACAATACAGGAATTGGTTTCCATCTAGGCAGTAGCTATGCAGGGAGTACAGAAAACGATTTCCCTAAATTCAATTTCAAGAACAACATCAGTCTATTCAATGAAAAGCATGACCCTATAGCAACCTATGGTGGTTCAAGTGTTATGCTGCAGAGTAGCACCAGTGTCACTATGACCAACAATGTTTTTGGCTTCAATGATTACTATGCAGTGGACAATACACGTAGAGCAGAAAACGTCGTAATGACGGAAAATCTAATCATGAAAAATGCTGTTGCAGATTATATAGAATTCGACACCAAAATGTCTCTAGAAGATATAGAAGATTGGTCTGATTATATGGACGATGCAAGTGACAATGCATCTTCTATGATTAAACTTAACATGTCTAAAAAATGGATTACTAATTATTTAGCACGTGATGTTTTAGATCGCAACGCTGCAGAAGAGGAGGTGAAAGCCGTTAATAGCTGGATGAATGAAGTAAGGAGTTTCTGGGGTGTGAATGTTCAAGGCAATGACTTGAACGTAGACTCAGATGTGTGGCTACCTCGCATGAGTCTTGAGGATGCATTAAGTGTGGCAGGTCGATACAATAACTTGTATGGAACCTTCAAGCCTCAATAGGTCTTTCTATAAGAAAATATCGAATGAATAATTCTCGTACTTAGAATTGCTTAAGGTTGAATTCTATACTTCAGGACAATCTAGGAAATTAATGATATATACTCGATACTATATCTGATCGACCTTTATGAAAAGATTGTTATTTTTATGAAGCTTAATTAAAACAATCTTTATATGGCTAAGAGCAAAACATCTGAGAAAGAAGTCGATGTAATGGATTTTATTGATTCATATGTAGATAAGGAGCAGAAGAAAACGGATAGTTATAAATTAATTGAACTCATGCAAGCATGGACGGGCTTCAAACCCAGAATGTGGGGCCCTACCATAATAGGTTTTGGCAGATATCACTATAAATATGCAAGTGGACATGAAGGGGATGCTCCCCTACTTGGATTTTCGCCTAGAAAGGCCCAGTTTTCATTTTACATCTATTCTAAGACGGACAAGAGCGATGAATTATTGAAAGACTTAGGTAAGTTCAAAATGGGGAAAGCGTGTATATATGTGAAAAAACTAGCCGATATAGATATTTCAATTTTAGAAAAACTATGCGCTGAAACGATTGCATATCTCAACGAACATCATGAGTGTTCATGCAGACACTAACCTTACTTTTTCCTCTTTTAATTTTATAGCTTTAATTTCATTTACAGTCGCGAAATATAGAAATTGAATGATGCGTTTTTATGCTATTCAGAATTAAGAATCATGA
>CAZFJO010000610.1:0-1607 GCA_964518915.1 uncultured Saprospiraceae bacterium | reverse complement strand
AGGTTAAAATCATACAATGTTCAGTCTTGTCACATCAACAAGAAAATAAAGTTACAATGTTTTAACCATTAGATGCTTAAATTGAAGGAAAAGGTGTATTACTTCATTCTATATCCTATTCCTCGAATTCCAATACCGTCGAGATGCCTATTGCGAACACCCCTAATCCATTTTCAATATTGGTATATAATATCGACGGCTCGACGAATGGATTGTTTTCATTCTGTTGTAACAATTCCACAGATTGAAGATAATCAGCCAGTTCCTTGTTGAAGGAAGTAACTACAACTTCTCGCTTGATAATCTGCGTGTTTTCAGTAATAAAATCAAATGCTTGAAGGGTAATCGTTTTAGACTTATTCTGAAAGGAAACATCAGACAGCAGATTGATATCACCTTCTACTAATTCATTAGAGTCGAACCATATACTCTCTCTATTTCTTATCGTATCCTTCCCATTCTCAAATGTCGTCTGGAATAAATCAAATCGATAATGATTTTCTTCATCTGGGTTATCATTAATTCTGATGGTATAGAATTCTTCAGTCTGATATTCAGATAAGCGATTATTCCGAAATTCAATAACCTCTACATCTGGTCTTGAAGTAGTAGTAATCGTAGAAGATAAATCTTCAAAATCCGGGTGTTTTACTTGTAAGGTATACGTTTCACTCGGTAAGAAAGTATAGTCTTGGATTATATATAGACCTGCCACATCATTATCAGGATCGGTATTATCTATAACCTCAACAAATTCTGCTTGTAAATTTCCGACATCAGGAGTGACTATCTGCAGATCAGCGTCTACTACATATGGGAATCTCCGATTACTAGAAGAAGTTACACCCGTTGTTTTCGAGATAACTATGTGATTATCTCCTACTTCCGTAATCAATTCTGAAATAACAACCAACTTCTGATCTTCATCTTCTATGTCGAATTCTACAATCTTACTGAAACTATCTTCACTACAGCCATAGAAACATACAATCAATAATAAAAAGGTACTTAAGTTACGCATTATCAGAATTTGAAATTATAAGAAACAGAAGGAACGAATCGCAGAAGGCTTATTTCTTTAAATCTAAGGCCTTGATATTCTCTAGTGCCATCGGGTTGAAATTCACCATACACGCCTTCTGACAGAATGAAAAATGGATTCTTGTTGCCATAGGCATTGTATAAGCCTATAACCCACGTTCTTTCGTACTTCTTTTTCTTCTTATGAAAAGAAACGCTTAAATCCAGCCTATGGAAACTAGACATCCTATAGTTGTTTTTAGCAACCGATGATTCCGTACCATATAGAAACGCAAAAATTTTATTCTGGGGATCAAACCGACTTGACTGTAATTCATATCCTACAGGCACATTACGTGTTCCTAAGCTCACAGCGTTGCCTGTGCCATATGCCCAGTTAGCAGAAAATGTGATGTCGTCCGTATAGTTATATACCCCCACGATTGAAAAATCATGCCTTCGATCGTATCGAAATGGGAATGTCCTTCCATCATTGATTTCATCAAACTGGCGGTTGTTCCAACTCAAGGTATACCCTACCCACCCGGTAAACTTTCCTCGCTTTCTCTGCAAGAATAATTCTAAAC
>CAZFJO010000609.1:0-1619 GCA_964518915.1 uncultured Saprospiraceae bacterium | reverse complement strand
ATGTATAAAAATCTGCATAAATCATTATTAGATTATAATCATGAATTAGACTTGCTAAAAGAAAATAATAAAAGTCTTGTATTCCGTAATTGTTTACTTTCAATGTAGGCGTAACTTCTCACAAGTTAAATATCCGCAGTATTCAGTTTATCAACTACTTTTTTATTTAAAGTTTTAGGGTCTGCTTTGTTTTGTGATTGCTTCATAATCTGGCCCATGAAAAAACCAATAAGCCCTTTTTTACCTTTCTGATAAGCTTTTACCTTATCCAGATTTTCCTTGATGACTTGTTCTATTATTTCATCTAAAAATGACTGGTCGGTTTCTATAATTAATCCCATCGATTCAGCGTGCTTAAGGATAGAGCTATCGTCATTAATCAATACCTTATGCCATAGTTTCTGATAAGCAGAAGCCTTACTTACCTTTCCTGATGAAATTATACGTATAAACTCTGCTGCTCTCTCATAGACATATTCCTGTATGGGCAAGGATATTTTTTCTTCTACAATGGCTGGCCATAACTTATTAGATATAAGGAGAGAGACCTCTTTTTCTTGTTGGGTACTTGCAATTAAGTTGTCACAAAAGGCAATCAAGTCCTTGTGTTCTGCAATCAAGAGGGCATCGTCGTGAGCTATATTGATACTTCTCAATCTTGCATAAACGGCAGTCGGAAGCTCATTGATCGATTCTTTGAGTTTTAGAATTTCGTTGTCTTGTATTACGATGGGTGGAAGGTCTGGATCAGAGAAATAGCGATAGTCGTTGACATTCTCTTTAGAACGCATGCCTTGTGTAAGGCCGGTACTGGGGTCAAACAATCTCGTTTCTTGATGTATCTCTCTGCCTGCTTCAATTTCTCGGATCTGCCTCTGCGCCTCATAGGTTATTGCTTGTCTGGCATACCTCTTAGAATTTATGTTTTTAATTTCGCATCTAGTCCCATATTCTTCCTGTCCATGGGGTCTTATGGATACATTGCAATCGCAACGAAACGATCCTTCCTCCATGTTCCCGTTAGATATTTCAAGGTGCCTGACCAGTTTCTGTAATTCTTGTATAAAATAAAATACCTCATCGGCTGACCTGAAGTCAGGATTAGTCACTACTTCTAGAAGAGGAACACCGGCTCTATTGTAATTTAACAGCGTAGATGATGGGCTTATATCATGGACTGACTTACCGGCATCTTCTTCTAGATGTAGATGGTGAATAGAAACACGCTTCATCTCTCCATCCCCCATGATATAATTAAAGTATCCCCCTTCACTGATGGGCCTCTCATCTTGCGTTATCTGATATCCTTTAGGAAGATCTGGGTAGAAATAGTTTTTTCTATCGAAATAACTTATTGTATTTACGCTGCCATCGAATGCCAGTCCCAGCTTAGCACCTGCAAGTGCATGTTGCTTGTTCATCCTAGGTAAGGTACCCGGATGCGCCAGACTTATGGCGCTTATATTCTCATTAGGTTCTGATAGAAACTGATTCTTATCAGAACAGAAGGCTTTCGTGTTCGTATTGAGTTGTACGTGAATTTCTAGTCCTATAACTACTTCCCACTTTCCAGGTTCCATATTTCTTATGCAGTTAAAAAGCTAATGATAGCAATAAAT
>CAZFJO010000608.1:0-1625 GCA_964518915.1 uncultured Saprospiraceae bacterium | reverse complement strand
ATTAAATACATTACTGAAATATCAGATTATTCTGAAATTAATGTAAATTCAGAATATGGAAAAAAACAATAAACAGTGTTGCCAGTTAGAAGCTGTGGTAAGTTTCGACGAAAGAGGGCAACTGGTCATTCCGAAAGAACTACGGAAAAAATTCAACCTAAATTCCTCAGAAAAATTCGCAATAATAAGTTGTACAGAAGGGACAGAGTTGTGTTGTTTGTCATTTATAAAAACGGAAATGCTTAATGATACCATGAAAAAGATCCTCGCTCCGGCGATGGGATTCAACAAGTAAGCTTGCAGCAAGTTGGTAATTTTATTATTAACCTTTTCGATGGGTAAGACCTCGAATTCAAACAGAGTTTTTTTTGAACGCAAGTATGTTTCAAGCGTTGATGGCACTTGTAGATAGTTTATGCTGTCTACCTAGTTGTTGCTGTTAACCAATCGTTGAGAAGTGGCATGAGGGTTTTGAAGCCCTCAGCCGCTTCCGTTTCAAACAGAGTTTTCTTCATCCGATTTAAACCTTTCGGTATACGCTTTTCCTTTTTCTAGAATATCCCAAGTATGATCTGCCAGCATACGCATGCTAGCAATGAAATCGTAGGGGCACTTATTGTTCCATTCTGCTGGAGAGACCAGGGATATAACTGTCTTGTTATTCTTTTTCTTATACAGGTGATATACTTGCCCTATGATAGGTCGGAAGCCTACATCCGCTTCATATATCTTTTCTGAAAGATCTATTCTGTCGTGAATGTCTTGCGCTTGCCTTATGAGTGTTTCTACTTGTTCCTTAATCTGCGTCAGCTGGGTATCTGTCTGTTGATACATAGCGGTCATGGAAAGACCTTTCGCTTTTCCTTTATCCAGAGGTCGGATAATCGCACTTCCTACATGATGGGCATAAGGTAGCAGATGTGGGTGCTCGGCAACTTTGTCTTTATCTATTGGGTTTTTCTCCATAATCTTCTAAATAGTTAACCAGATATTTCCATTGTAGTTCATTCTATTTTGATTAGAGTGCAGAAAATAAAAAAGGCAACCAAGTGTGCGTTGATTGCCTTTTCATTTATGACTATGATATTAGTTATTGTGCTGGGATACGTAACGTCTGTCCTGGATATATCATATTAGGATCCTTCAGCATAGGCTGGTTCGCTTCGAATATTGCCATGTACTTCATTGCATCACCATAATGCTCTTTGGCAATTTTAGAAAGTGAATCTCCTTTTTTAACTTCGTAGAATACAGCTTCAGGCTCTGGATTCGAAACTGAAATTCTATCATCGACAGCACCTATTCCTTCTATATTACCCAGAACGAGTACGGCTTTTTCTTTTTCTGACTGGGTATCAGCTTGACCATAAACAGTAACTGTTTCACCATCTACTTCAATTTCTAAATTTTCTATAGACAATCCTGTACTCTGTACGATTGACATTAATAAATCTTCTCTTTTTTCTTCTGCAGCTTCTTCTGCTGCACGTTTTGCAGCTGCATCCCCTTCTTTATTAAGAATTTTAGATCCAGCTCCTTTTAAAAACGAAAACAATCCCATGGTGTAATTATTATGATTAGTGAGTAATTAATACAAAAAATATAGATATGATACTGGGTAGTGC
>CAZFJO010000607.1:0-1626 GCA_964518915.1 uncultured Saprospiraceae bacterium | reverse complement strand
GAATTACAACAGTATGATAAGGCTCTGGAAATCTATGAAGAGGCATTATCGATATTCGGTGCAGAATTCGACCTTCTACTATCTATCTCTCATTGTCAATATGCCATATTTGAAATAGATAAGGCTAAGAGAACATTGTTTGAAGCAATAGAGATGGATTCTTACAATGACGAAGCTTATTTCTTGTTGGCTAAATGCTACATGCATAATAAGGATTGGACGAGTGCAGTCAAAGTATTACGTAAGGCGATTTCTATCGAAAGTGAAGTAGAAGAGTACTTCCATGCATTAGGCATGTCCTATGAGCAGATAGAAGATAACACGCGTGCATTGTACTACTTACGTAAGGCGGCTATCAAAGGATGTGAGCAAGCTGTATATTGGGAAGATTATGTTTCTTTCTTGGTGAATCAAGGAGATTATAAAGACGCCATCTTTGCACTAGAGGATGCGGATAGATATACCTTCAGCTATAGACTTCAATTTTTAGAAGCGGCATGCTTTATAGGACTTGGAGAAGTTAAAAAAGGACTTACTGCTTTAGAAGAGGCATTGCAAGAGTCTTTTGATGATCATGATATCCTATGGAAGACTCCAACTGAAATATCTGAAAACAAAGAAGTAATTTCTATTATAGCCTACTATAATAATTAGAATATACTTACAAGTAATATGACAAAGGGTCATCTAATTTTGATTAGGTGACCCTTTTTTTTGCTGTTGAATTCTAAATTCTAATTCTTTGGATTGCCAAAAATATCTTTCCCTTTGGAAGATATGCCACCATTAGGAGGATCGACAAATTTTTGATTATAGAGTTTTTCTATGTATTTCCATGAGCCATCATCAGCAAGTTGGTATGCGACATAGGTTCCATCTGCAGTCCTTGTAGGGCCTTGGCCAGGTATTCGGCCTGCTATTGTCACGAGATGATCTAAAACCAATTGTCCTGGAGTCGGTTGGTAATTGATAGCAGCTTGACTATCTGCACTATATTCTAAAACTAATCTTTTTGCTTTTAGATCTCTATCAGGTATTTCAAATAGTCCTTGGCCACCTAATTCAACTTTATCCTCTTTAATTACAACGGGTTCTAAGACTTTACATTTTGTAAATGTATCGGCTTGATGAAAGGAAAGTAGAAAATACTGGTTCTCACTCTTAGAAGGAATGGTAAGTATTTTATAAATGACACCACCTCTCCAATCTTCCCAATTTATAATTTTATCTGGAGCAGTATTGGCAATTCCCGTATTGCCTTTGTACTGATAAAGATCGCCATCTTGGGTCTGTAGATACCCTCCATATTTATATCCGCCATCCTGCTTTTCATATTGCCAGGTTAGTGTTCGAAAAGAACGATCATCAGGATATTGTATAGAGATCCATTCTAGATCTTCGTACTGATTAGAAAAAGAATTCTCTTCTTCTAAATCTGCCAAAAACAATTTCTGAAACTCTTTAGCAGCATAATCCCTATGACTAGGTGCCGACGCTGTGACCATGACATCGGCGTAAAACGCTATATCTTGACTGAATACGGAGCCAACATAACTCACGCTGAAAAGGAGAAGGTATAGTACTGACTTCATAGTATGAATTAGAATGCTAAGTCTAGACTCAAAC
>CAZFJO010000606.1:0-1632 GCA_964518915.1 uncultured Saprospiraceae bacterium | reverse complement strand
TCTGCTTTAATTTACTTCTTGCTTTAACGAGATTAGAGCGAGAAGTGCTCTCTGTAATACCTAAAATATTTGCAATTTCTTTATGTGCAAATCCTTCTATTACGTACAAGTTAAAGACTGACCTATATGCAGGCGTCAACAATTGAAGGGATTCTAGAATTTCCTGTGCGCTTAATGAGCTGATAACATCTGGGTCAGACGATTTTACAGTATAGGCAGTATCTAAGTTTTCTACCCTTCTCCTAGATTGTTTTCTATAATGATCGATAGCTGTATTAATCATTATTCTTCTTATCCAAGAAGAAAGAGAAGTCCCAGGCTGATACTTATGTATATGCCTAAAAACTTTTATAAAACCTTCATGTAAGATATCAAGTGCATCATCATGCCCATTAGCATATCGTAGACATACGGGGAGCATCATACTATAATGCTCTTCATACAACAGTTTCTGGCCCCACTTTTCCTTGCGCATGCACGCTTGGATGTAGTCCTTTTCACCACCGGTAGTAAGATCTAATGCGATATTCATAACAGTAAATTACAAGATTCGCTTCACATTTCGAAGCCGAACGTGTATTTATAACGACTTTAACGGTAAATAGCTGCTTTTCGTAATTACAAGTTAAATCAACGAAGGTAAGCAGCGTACCCCTAGATGTCCCTATTTATAAGGACCTTGCTCTTTAGAAAGAAAAAATCCGGGAATTAAGATCATTAAGCCGACTAGAGCAAAAAAAGCCAAATGTGGGTTAAAAAAAGGTTTAAAGGCACCCCAAGTACCGAACAATACCAAGCCACTCCCTAGAGACAGTGCTTGTTTTCTGACATACCTTAGGTTTTTTCTGGCAGAAACGGCTATAAACATTCCCCATATACCGAGCAGTGCCATTGATATCGATAGAAAATTCCATATCCACTGAACTGAATCAATTACTTCGACACTGGTATTGGTTGCAAGAAGTTTATCTCCTAACATCTTATTACCCATAAACCAATGTACAGGAGAAGCTATGAAGAGTAAGCTTCCTCCTATTAAAATAATAGCCGCTAGTGTGGTATTTCGCATTGCCCTAAAGGTAATACCTATGCAGTGATTAAAAAACATATTAGTAAATCCCTCTGAAATTCATTGATTATACAGTTTTCAGGAGCGTGGAGTACCCTTCAGTATTGATGATGGTATGTGCTGATTAAATCATTGAATTACAGGTACTTATTTAAAAAATGTTGAGTGAGATAGGATCTGCACACAACCGAATCACAATGATCTCAAGTATAAGAAAAAGCATATAACAACCATAAAGACATGGGTGACGAGTGGCCCTATATGATTTATAGCACCAGCTTCTAGCATACCGTAGAGGTGAAAAGAAATGAAAACATGGAATCCTAAAACGGAAAGGGCAGCATACCGGATGAGTTTTTCTTCTTGTCCATGTTGATATATGAAAAGGCATACCATCCCATACAAGAGCGCAATGATGCCATACATCTTAGAGAGGTTTATATCTACAATGTCCATCTTCATGTTTAAAAAGAGGAGTTGCGGGTATATAACCAGTGCTATTCCTCCGATTATTTCTAAGATTGCGTGGATTAGTAATATTCTTTTCAATTTGGATAGTTAAG
>CAZFJO010000605.1:0-1639 GCA_964518915.1 uncultured Saprospiraceae bacterium | reverse complement strand
CAGTAATCGATACTCATAGCAATTTTTTCTCCCACAACAGATCCCATAGATCCACCTATAAATTTAAAATCCATAGCCGCAATGACCAGCGGTTTACGGTTTATTTTTCCCTCAGCAACCGTTATGGCATCTCCTAAATCGGTCTTAGTCCATGCCGCATCCAGTCTGTCTGTATAGCTTTTTAGGTCCTTAAATGCTAGGAAATCCTTAGATCTTAATTCGTCAAACAACAAGTTAAACTTGCCATCATATAGAATATCGAAGTAATCATGGCTTCCGATTCTCTGATGATATTCACATTTAGGACATACGAAACTATTCTCCTTCAATTCCTTATACGTCGTCATCTCATTGCAACGCTTACACTTATTCCACAAGCCATCTGGAGCTTCTTTCTTAAATTTAGTCGCTGTCTGGATTCCATCTTTTAGTCTAGTAAACCAGGTCATATCAATTGGGTTAAATGAATTCTACATAAAAATAAATAGAAATCATGGGACTTGGCAAAAATAGCAATATCCGTCACATTAGGTCAAAAATATCGCAATTTATGCCCTAATATCTGTATTCTTTCGCAGTATTAACCATGGTTTTCACCCCATCTAATGGTGTATCAGGATACACTCCATGACCCAGATTCATGATGTGATTGCGTCCCATTTTTGCGATGATTTCACGGGTTTTCTCTTGAATGGATGATTCTGATCCGTACAGAACACAAGGATCCATATTGCCCTGGAGCACTTTATCTGACCCAGTAATGGAACGGACATATTCTACAGGCATATTCCAGTCTACACCAAGCGCTGAACTCTCTATTTCATGTAACTTGTCAAGTGAGAACCAAGCTCCTTTAGAAAAAAGTATGGTGGGAACACGGTCAACAATCGCATCGTTTATACGCTTTAAGTATGGAATACAGAACGTGGCGTAGGTGTCTGCATCCAGTACACCTGCCCAAGAATCAAATACTTGCACCGCATCGACACCGTGATCTATTTTGAGATGAAGGTATGCAATGATCGTTTCAGTCAATTTGTCTAGTAATGCGTGGGCAGCATCAGGTTCTTGATACAAGAATTTCTTAGCCTTAGAAAATGTTTTAGAACCACTTCCTTCTATCATGTAGCACAACAAGGTAAATGGTGCACCTGCAAAACCGATAAGCGGCACTCTCCTATCAAGTGCATCAACAGTCTTGCTGATTCCTTCATAGACATAGCTGAGTTTCTCGGCTGCAGCACTCCCCTTTCCTAGTCTGTCGATATCTGATTTAGACTGTATGGTTTCTGGGAAATATGGGCCTTTTTTTTCTATTAATTCATAATCAAGACCCATGCATTCTGGAATCACCAGGATGTCAGAGAAGATAATGGCTGCATCTACTCCTAATTCATCTACAGGCTGTATCGTCACTTCCGCAACCAGGTCTGGTGTTTTTACAAGTTCTATAAAACCTGACAAAGACGAGCGAATGGCTCTGTATTGTGGCAATATACGTCCTGCCTGTCTCATCAACCATACTGGTGGGCGCTCAACCTCCTCTCCTCTCAATGTTCTAAGTAATAGATCATTTTTAATCATTGATTATCGTATTTCTCGCAAATATATAGGTATTACATCTTTACCATACTATATC
>CAZFJO010000604.1:0-1641 GCA_964518915.1 uncultured Saprospiraceae bacterium | reverse complement strand
CGTCACCTTCTTTCCATGAAAAAGATCCACCCAGCACGGCATTGGCGTTAGCCATAGTAAGTGCTTCTCCATTCACCTCTGTAATAACATCTCCAGGTTCAACACCATTGTCCGCCCAAAAAGAATTTTTCTTAACCCCTTCGTTAAAAAATATTTTTCCTTCAGCTGGATCGACTCCTATAATTAAGGACTGTCCATTCTGTATGTAACTGGTTTCTATCCTAGTTTCTTTCATCTCTAAACCTACCTTATTAAACATAGTTGAATAGTCAATAGGTGTCGTCCCTTCTACATGGGTCTTTAAAAATGAGGCAACACTCGGATATGTCATTGCTGAAATTTCTTCTATAAGGTTATCATCTTCAAATGGTTTACTGATTCCGTATTTCTGACTCAATTCCTTCATTAACTGAAGTATGCCTCTGTATCCGTCACTTTCTTCCCTCATCAGAATGTCGACGCACATACCTATCAGGGCGCCTTTCTGATATACATTGATGTAATTACTCTGGTACGGCTCATCAAGTATATTTTCACTCATTACTGTAAAGCTCATAGAGTCATCATAGTTCAATGATGAATTAATCTTACCAAGCATCTTACTGTAAAACTCCTCTTCTGTCACCAATCCTTGATCTACTTGAAATACACTGGCAAAGTATTCTGTTACACCTTCATACATCCAAAGGTGTTTAGAAAAAGTAGGATTATTATAATCGAAATAGTGAACATCTTCAGAATGTACACTCAAGGGTGTTATAATATGAAAAAACTCATGAGAAACGACATCTATCATTGCATTAGCTAGAGCGTCAGCAGGGATAGCTTCCGGCAATACAACGACCGTAGAAGTATGATGCTCTAGTGCACCGAATCCTTGAGGAGCTCCTTCTCCATTAGCTGCTAAATACAAGTAGATATCATAGCGAGGTGTGCTATTGATATCACCCATATAAGTCTTTTGTGCTTCCATCATGGTATTGATGGTTTCCTTGATGGTTGAAGCTTTGTGTGTACCGTTAGGAGAATAGACACTGAGGACAATTTTAATATCGCCTACGAGAAACTCCTCTACATCAAGGTTACCGTACATCATAGGGTTATCGGTAATATCGAAATACCTAGGCGCAAAAAACTTATTGACAATGCTCTTGCCATCTGGACTTGCTGTTGTACTTACACTGGACAGCGCAGAAGTAAGTGCCCATTCTTTAGGTGATGAAACCGTAAGATTGTATTGGTTGTTTTTTAATACATCGAAGTATCCGATGAATCCATGTAGGTTCAGAATAGCATTGTCTGATTCTATATTGGTACCAGAAGGAGAAAAAGGAGATCCTCCATGCTCAGCTTCTACATCGAACGTATCGTTGACCTTATAAGAAATCTTGTCAAGGTCGGTAGCATTAGAGATTTCCCATGAATTCTTATCCAATTGTTTAACTGGAAGCAATACCCCTTCAGCATTGGTTGCCTCGAAGTCTTCAACATAGCCTCCGAAATCACTTACCGCATATGTTCCTTGCACTACTTTAGGAATATGATAAACGATTACAGCTTGTGTTATTCTTCCTGGATCTATAACAACACTGGCTTGATCATCAGAAACATCGGATATGTCGATCATTGTTTCTATAGGAA
>CAZFJO010000603.1:0-1647 GCA_964518915.1 uncultured Saprospiraceae bacterium | reverse complement strand
ACTTCAGCAATCTCACATTTATATGTTTTTAAAATCAAGCCTTAATTTACGAATTATAAAACAACATTTACGGACTCTAATTAGATCTTATCTATTAGAATATTGCAACTGTATGTAGTCGTTTTTTTATGAAAGATTAAAAGTCTCTACCGAGAGAAAAATAAAAGATGCCATCGTTTATTCTTCGGGTTTCAATTCCATAGGCATAATCCAACTTGATAAAGTAACCTAGGAGTTTGGTTCTTAATCCATACCCATATCCCATAACGAGTGGGTCTCTGAAATAATTGACCTCTACTTCTACCACTGGTGGATTCGTAAATACTTGAGAATTCAAGGGATTGTCATCACTGTAAGGTGTAAGTCCATGCCAGGCCGATCCGGCATCGAAGAAACCTACGATCTGGAAGTTTCTAATCATGGCAGATTTTATATTTCTACCCAGAATATACTTAAAGATGGGTAATCGTATTTCTGTATTAATCAATGCGAACGATGACCCATTTCTTACGTTGTACTTAAAGCCCCTCATCTGAGAAGCAGGTGTCTTATAGGCAAATGCTTGATCCTGTGGCGTCGGCGTAGTTTCATCAAATTGCTGGAATACCCATCCATTCGTCCCACCTAGATGAAACATGATTTTTTCCGAACCATAAGATGATACACCTGCTGCTCGTAGCGCAATAATCCCATACTTAAGAAAAGGAATATAGTGCCTAAAATCAAATCCAAATAAGAATGTATATGCAGTTGTAGGGTCTACCTTAAATCCGTCTACAACTTGAAAATCAAACTTGTTTATCCCTTCAACAAAAAACTTATATCGCGTTCCATGCTTTATATTCTCATCTATGTCTATCGTATTGTCATAGACATACTCAAGTTTAAGACTCAGTCGTTTATCGTTAATCAATGGCGAGTTGAAACTTTCTTCATCTACGGATTGTGTATAAAACCTATCTAGTCTAAGTGTAGTAGTAGCCCTTATACTTCTATACACATCCATAGGATATTTCAGTTGATACAATCCTATCAGTGTATTTTTCTTAGTCTGTATCGCTGGAAAAACAGTGTCGTCTACTTGATCGGTAGTTACTCTTCTATAAAATGCGTATCGGCGATCAATCAATTTTTTCTTGTCATCGAAAACCAGAAAATATTCCGTTCCATTAAATGCAGTAGGAATTCTCACCCCTCCTTCAAACACGTAATCCTCCAGTAAATCTTTAATGGTTGCCTTCAGTAAAATTCCAGTAGGATTTACGTCTAATTGGTTCGGATCTCCGGTGTAAGATTCAAGCCCCTCGAACAAGACTTCATTGTCCACTTTAGTCGTAAAATTATCAACCCTAAATGCCAATCGTGATGCCGTTATCCGAGGTGTTTTTAATGTTTCTATAGGTCTATCTCTTTGGTCGAAGTTTCTGCTTTCTAGGAATTCTCTAAAAAGAACAGGTTTGTTTTTATCGTCTGCGATATCTGGAACAACAAGTGGGTCATCATACTCTGCTTGAAAAAGAAAACCTTCTTCTACTACCTCTTCCACTTTCTCTTCCTGAACGAATGGGATCAATACTTCTTCCGGCTGTCTTGATCGCTGGAGCGCAGTAGAACTTGCAGGAACAGCATTACTCCAGGCTTTTTCTT
>CAZFJO010000602.1:0-1650 GCA_964518915.1 uncultured Saprospiraceae bacterium | reverse complement strand
TCATATAGCCACCGTTAGACATGCCAGTTGCATAGATTCTGTCAGCATCGATCATATAGAAATTAGATAAGCTGTCAATCAAGTTATCAATAAAACCTAGATCATCTGCAGTACTGTTTTGAGTAAATCCGCCTACATTCCAGTGTGAAACTCCATCTACAAGTGTCCCTTCTGGGTGGACAACGATAAACCCTTCTCTATCTGCAATGGGTCTGAAATCGCCATAGATCAATTGTTCCAGTGCTTGACTTCCTAATCCATGAAGATTGATGACGAGTGGTACTTCTGATTCGTGCGTATAGTTATCAGGTACATAGGCTATATACCCTCTGTTTATATTATCATGTATAATCGAATCCGTAATGGAGCCTGTTTCAGGCTTTTCCATAATAACTTCCTGTTCTTCTTCTTCTTCAGTGACATCGTCCTTACCACAAGTGGTCATAAACAACATTGCAGCAATGGCAATGAGAAGTAAATATGAAAATCTGGATCTTGTGTTTAGATCTATCATGGGCTATGTTTATTGATTGTTATACCTTAATAAAGGTAATTAATGGTGTAATGTTCGTATATACAACGATAAGAATTGCTTAATTGCTATACATTTTGGTAATCACCTTCTCTGCTATTTTACCTTGAGGTGTATAATCTCTCTCTACGTAACCTTCATGACCTTGCATATTAGGAAACCACTTCCATAGGAAGCCTCCAGCCCAGAATGATTCTTTTTTAAAGGTTTCAAGTAGTGCTTGATACGCATTGGCTTGGGCCGTTTCGTTGATTGGGAGACTCTTTACTTGCTTCTCTAGTTCCCAAGTCTGATATGCACATCGATCCACGGCTAAATATCCATATTCTGTAAAAAGGATCTTCTTGTCCCATTTTTTAGAAAACTTCTTTAACTTCTTGACGATAGGTCGCCATTCCTTCTTGAGCGACTGCAAGGTAGGAGTTTTCCTTTCGGTCAATGGAAAATAGGCGCTGATCCCTATGAAGTCAAGATCATTCCAGAACGGGATTTCTTCGTAGCTATCCCAGTTAGCAGAGTAGGTAAGCTTACCCTTATATATCTTACGGATATCTTTAATCAATGTTCTCCAGAATTGCGGTCTTTTTTTAGCGCTCTCTCTGATTTCTGTACCGATGCACAGCATTTCTGCATTTTCTGCTGATGCTACCTGGGCAAATTCCATAATATATACCCTGTAGGATGCCTCCCAGGATAGCCATTCTTCGTCCGTATCGAAATCCATATCTCCGATCCAACCTCTAGGAATGTATACTTGAGGTTTTATCATTACCTTCAATCCTTGATTGTGAGCAAGTTGTACACATTTTTTCACACCTTCTGGCTTTTCTCCCCACCATTGTCTATCGGAATTAAAGTAAACCTCTGTCTGACCTATTCTTGTAAATCCGAAAGGAACAAGTCCGATCCATTCCGCGTTTACTTTTACAATGTCTGGAATAGGGTCATTCTGAAATTCTCTAGGAGGAGCCACCATGGTTATTCCTTTCATCGGCGTTTCCTGGGCCATTATGCTCATGGAAGTGAGACTCAGCAGCCATAGACAGAAGATTCTAGTCATGCTTTAAAATTGCTTACTTAATATTAAATGAATTCAATGTAATATATGGTTCCTAGAC
>CAZFJO010000601.1:0-1651 GCA_964518915.1 uncultured Saprospiraceae bacterium | reverse complement strand
AAGAAAAAGCCTGGAGTAATGCTGTTCCTGCAAGTTCTACTGCGCTCCAGCGATCGAGACAGCCAGAAGAAGTATTGATCCCATTCGTCCAGGAAGAGAAGGAGGAAGAAGTGGTAGAAGATGGTTTTCTTTTTCAAGCGGAGTATGATGATCCACTTGTTGTGCCCGATATTGCAGATAATAAAAACAAGCCTGTTTTATTTAGGGAGTTTCTTGAAAGTAGAAGTTATGACAAGAGTGATCGACCGATAGAGGCTTTAAAGACTCCTCGTATAACAGCATCTAGGCTTGCCTTTAGGGTTGATAATTTTACGACGAAAGTGGACAATGAAGTATTGTTCGAAGGGCTTGAGTCTTACACCGGAGATCCGAACCAATTAGACGTAAATCCTACCGGAATTTTACTGAAGGCAACCATTAAAGATTTACTGGAGGATTACGTATTTGAAGGAGGCGTGAGAATTCCTACTGCATTTAATGGAACGGAATATTTTCTGGTTTTCGATGACAAGAAAAAATTGATTGATCGCCGATACGCGTTTTATAGAAGAGTAACTACAGATCAAGTTGACGATACGGTTTTTCCGGCTATACAGACTAAGAAAAACACACTGATAGGATTGTATCAACTGAAATATCCTATGGATGTGTATAGGAGTATAAGGGCTACTACATCACTTAGACTAGATAGATTCTATACACAATCAGTTGATGAAGAAAGTTTTAATTCGCCATTGATTAATGATAAGCGACTGAGTCTAAAACTTGAGTATGTCTATGACAATACGATTGACATAGATGAGAATATTAAGCATGGAACGCGATATAAGTTTTTTGTTGAAGGGATAAACAAGTTTGACTTTCAAGTTGTAGATGGATTTAAAGTAGATCCCACAACTGCATATACATTCTTGTTTGGATTTGATTTTAGGCACTATATCCCCTTTCTTAAGTATGGGATTATAGCGCTGAGAACTGCAGGTGTTTCTTCTTATGGATCAGAAAAAATTATGTTTCATCTAGGTGGAACCAACGGATGGGTTTTTCAACAATTCGATGACACTACACCGATACCAGAGGATCAAGCATTTGCTTATAAGTCTCCAGCTTCTCAGATGAGAGGCTTTAAATACAACGTCAGAAATGGCTCATCATTCGCATTGATCAATACAGAAGTGCGCTTACCTATATTTAAGTATCTTCTAGGTAGAAATATAAAATCTGCCATGATTAGAAACTTCCAGATTGTGGGTTTCTTCGATGCTGGATCAGCCTGGCATGGACTTACACCTTACAGTGATGATAATCC
Source organism: uncultured Saprospiraceae bacterium (assembly GCA_964518915.1). GTDB lineage: Bacteria > Bacteroidota > Bacteroidia > Chitinophagales > Saprospiraceae > JABDLO01. The sequence continues at coordinate 342 of CAZFJO010000601.1, read as the reverse complement.
CCTGAATTCTCAAGTATTTACGAATCCACCAGTTGTGGAAGTAGAGGTCAATTATTTCAGAGACCCACTTGTTATGGGATATGGATATGGGATAAGAACCAAACTTCTAGGTTACTTTATCAAGTTAGATTATGCCTATGGAATTGAAACCCGTAGAGTGAATGATGGAATCTTCTATTTTTCTCTCGGCAGAGATTTTTAGTCTTCCAGTAAAAAAAAACAACTATATGCGGTTTCAATATTCTATAGGATATGCTCTAAATATAATCCGTGAATGTTGTTTTTTAAATTCGTAAATTAAGGCTTGATTTTAAAAACATATAAATGTGAGATTGCTGAAGT
>CAZFJO010000600.1:0-1661 GCA_964518915.1 uncultured Saprospiraceae bacterium | reverse complement strand
TTATGAAGAAATTACTTAACAACTTTAAACCCTTTTTATTCTCAATTACTTTCCTCGTACTAGGTGGAAGTACATTATCTGGCCAGTTAAACATACAAGCTGGATTGAATGGCTCTTCCATCAGAATAGAAACTGACGGATTTTCTGTCGAAACCGACTCCAAGCCAGGCTTCCACATAGGCGCAATGTATAGAACAAGGATAAGTAACTCCTTCTTTTTTACTTCTGGCGCTCAATTCAGTCAGAAAGGAGCATCCTTTGCGGGAATTTTTGACTTTACACTGAACTACATCGACATTCCGATTCTGTTCGTTTACCAGAAAGATCCAGAAAGAGGATTTTTTGCAGATTTCGGGCTGTATGCAGCAGCACTAATTTCAGCAGATTCAGAAGGAGAAGACATTAAAGATGGATTTAAGTCAGCAGATTTTGGGCTTATGCTAGGTGCAGGATATGATTTCGGAAAGATCATGGTAGGCATACGCGGAGGAATAGGTTTTCCTAACATTACCGCGGACGATGGCACCGGAGCTACGGGTGACAAAGCTGTTATCAGCAATGGTCAATTGTATGTGGCTTTTAAAATATAAACAAGAATTACTAAGCATCTACTTCATCACGAAGTAGATGCTACCTTTTTACTTTACAGCTATTACACTTATTTCTACGTTGACATATTTAGGGAGATTAGCAACTTCCACAAGCTCCCTTGCTGGTGCGGTAGCTTCATCGAAATACTCAGCATATACTGCATTGATCCTGCTATAATTCTCCATATCTGAGACAAAGACTGAACACTTAACAATATCTTCATAGGTCATCTCAGCTTGTTTTAAAACATAACCTAGATTTTTCATTACCTGGTGCGTCTCAGCTTCTATATTTTCCATTACCATTTTACCAGTAGACTGATCTATGGCGATCTGTCCAGAGATGTATAAGGTGTTTCCAGCCTTAACCGATTGATTGTAAGGCCCTACTGGAGCTGGAGCCTGAGGAGTATTAATAATTTCTTTCATTGCTTAAAAATATTTAATTCCAATATACAATCTTGGGTCCAGGATTCTATGAGACGCACCGAAAATCATTCGTACAATGACCATTGGGCATAAATTTCTGAAGGAGATTGTTCCACGTAAATGAAGTCTTGCGTATTTTCAATCTTGTCATTCTGTATAGCAGGAGTAATTCTATAAAAACAAAAAAGCCCCTGCCGATAAATCGGAGGAGCTTACGTTTTCAATTCGTTATATCGACTATTAGTCAATTTCTTCAGCTTGGATCACAACTTGACCCTTATAATACATACTACCATCAGACCAGTAAGCTCTATGGTATAAGTGAGCTTCACCAGTGGTCTTACACACAGCTATCTGAGGCACAGTAGCTTTCTTGTGTGTTCTTCTTTTATTTTTTCTCTGCTTAGAGATCTTACTCTTAGGATGTGCCATCTCTTATTATTTTTATTAGTTATTATCAAATTTTATGCCTTTCAGGTCTTCCCATATAGAAGGCTCTGACTCAGCAGACAATCGATTTTCGAGTTTATCAAGTACCTTAAAGTTACAAGGTTGTGGGTTTTCGTCCTCACAATTATACACTTTTATAGGCGGAACAGAAAATACGATGTACTCATATATAAGATCACTGATCTTGATAAC
>CAZFJO010000599.1:0-1666 GCA_964518915.1 uncultured Saprospiraceae bacterium | reverse complement strand
GCACAAGTATCTCTAGGCATGCAGATGGTTTAATGGTTTATGACACAGATGAAAAAAGATTATGTGTCTATACAGTATCTGAAGGATGGAAATCCATTGCTTCCGGTGTAAATCCATGGTTTAGTAATCCAGATGGCATATTCTATGTGCCCCAGAATGTGGGAATAGGCGGTCCAAGTAATAAAATGTATCATTTCTTCGTGGATTCCAGACTTAATCCACCGACAACCACCCATACCATGAAGCTTATTTCTAATCCTAATCAGATCGGCTTAGAAATCGACAATCCCATTGGTTTCGCTTTACAATCATCAGGTGCCTCCTATTTTAATGGCAATGTAGGAATCGGAACCCTACCTTCTCCCCTCAACAGTGCTTATGTTAAAGCGACAGGCCCAAACACTGCAGCAGCACTTCTGGTAGAGCACGATGGAGAAAATAGCAATGCGTTGCGTGCAGTCAATCCTAAAACCTCCGGAAATGCTGCTTACTTTGAAGGCAACACTCAGGTCAGCTTCGGAAATTTTCAAGCAACAGAATTATCATTTTTCGGCAGTGCTGCTGCGAACAACGCTACTGTTAATATTGTTCCACCAAGTGGTGAAGATAGAGCCCTATTCGTAGGTACGATCGCTGAAAATGGTGTAGGAATTAATGTATTTGCTCCTGGGTCTAATGCTTATGCTGGCCTATTTAGTGGTAAAACAGAATTCTCAGATGGAGATCTAGTTGTGAAGGATTCAAAAATAAGGCTTGAAGGAGCTACCTTCACGAATTACGCTGATGTATCCTATGATGAAGCGAATGATAAAGTGGTTATCGATGCTGACAAAGTCAATATAAGCGGATTAGCAGGTAGTGATACAAGAAGTGTTTTTGTGAATTCAGATGGCGATTTGATAACAAATTCAGAATCCTCTACAACCCTTTATGACACCTCTTACTACATGATTCACTATGCAGACTTTGAAGTATACAATGATGCTGGAGACGAGCTTGATATATTTAATTGTGGAGTAAGAAGTAACGGTGATTCTAGTAATGAAGGAGAAATTGTAGGGGCCGCTCATTTTCCAGATGGAGCAGAGGTATTAAGTATGATTGCTTGGTTTCATGATAATGTAGATGATGCTCAATTAAGATTTGAGTTTTATAACCAAGGAGTATCAACAACTTGTGAATTATCTCTTACACACGTCATTGAAACAGGAAACTCTTATGCGGAACAAGGAATCAATATTAAAGGAAGTGATCTAGCTACACCTTTTATCGTTAACAATCGAAACTCACTACATACCGTCAAAGTGCATTCTGAAGAATGGGGTTCCAACATGTATGTAAGAGGAGTTACTTTCAAGTATAGAACTAAAAAATAGAAAAAGGCACTAATGATTGGTCTCCTTGTTAGTTGAAAAATAGTAATGCTATATAAAATAAGCTAAGCAGGATATTACAAGAATAATATCCTGCTTATAATTAATTTATAAAAGTATTTCTCAGAATAACCACCCGAAGAGTTTATTCAAGATTGAACTCCCGCTATCTGTTTCGACAAAATGCCTGGTAATATGATCGTCATACTGGTAAACGAGGATTATATCTGATAGTCCGTTTTCATTGTTCCACTCATAAGGATGCGTTCCTGCTTCTAAGTGACTATCTACTA
>CAZFJO010000598.1:0-1666 GCA_964518915.1 uncultured Saprospiraceae bacterium | reverse complement strand
TTTCTGGACTGGGCCAAGTAAGAATGCATTCGCTAATCTTAATATTGACTGGATCGGAAAAAGAAAAATAGCTTATGTTATTTCTGGAGTACTCATCACAGTAGGTGTTATTTCTATGTTTACGAATAAGTTTGACTTAGGTGTTGAATTGAAGGGTGGATATAGTTACAATATCCAGTTTGCTGATGATCAATTGACCAATGAGCAGATAGGAGCAGGGCTTACAGAATTCTTTGAAGGAAGCGCTCCTTTAGTAAAAGAAGTTTCAGCTGAAAATACATTTCAGATTGTAACCGATTATAAAATAGAAGAGCAAGGCCAGGAAGCTGCCGATGATGTTGCTGCTGCATTGTACAATGGAGTTAAGCAAATAACTGGAGGGTCTTTTACCTTAGAACAATTTACAGATTCAGAAGCTAGTGGAATACCTCATATTACTGCATCAAGTAAGGTAGGACCTACGATTGCAGATGATATTAAGAAAAGTTCTTACCAAGCGGGTATCATAGCTTTATTGCTGATCTTCTTCTACATCTTTATACGATTTAACAAGTGGCAATATTCGCTAGGTGCGGTTGCAGCCTTATTCCATGATTCACTTATCGTATTGGGAATATTCTCTCTTTTATGGAAAGTAATGCCTTTCACATTAGAAATTGACCAGGCGTTTATAGCTGCAATTCTGACAGTAATCGGTTATTCTATCAATGATACGGTTGTTGTATTCGATAGGATAAGAGAATTTTTAGGCATCTACACGAATAAGTCTAAGGATGAAGTAATCAACATGGCGATTAACAGTACTTTCTCAAGGACGGTAATTACATCGTTCACTACCTTGCTTGTAGTGGGTATTTTATTTGTCTTTGGTGGTGGATCTATTAAAGGATTCGCATTTGCGATATTAATCGGTGTTCTAGTAGGAACATATTCTTCGATATTCGTTGCGACGCCAATCGTAAGAGATTTCTCTGGCGAACTAAAAGCGAAGAAGACAGTAGATAGTAAAAAGAGCTTTACAAGAGCCTCTAGTAAAGCTTAAACAAGACATATAGGCTAAGTTTTATAGATCTCCTCTTGAACTTCAAGAGGAGATTTTTTATTTAGATAGTATCTATGTAATATATTCATGTAATATTGGTTAAAATTAGGTGGGCATGATCACTAGAACATATAGGAAGAATGATAACTTAATATCTCAGAGCTTGAGATGTTGCATCTTAATCTGTTTTCTATATTCCCTAGCTTCTTGTAGTTTCAATCAGAAAATTAAAAATGGTGAGATGGCATTCGAGAGAAAGCAATACGCCATTGCTGAGAACCTCCTTAAGAATGAATATGAAGAATCAAGTAGAACCAATCAGAAAGCGAGGAAGGCGTTTCTTATAGGTAAATCGCTAGATTACCTAAAAAATGATGAAGAAGCGGTTGTATGGTTAGAAAAAGCGGTAATACATGAATATGGCTTAGAAGCCAATCTTGAACTGGCATACGCCTATAAGCGAGTTGCAAAGTATGACAAAGCCATAAGTTTATTTAATACCTTGATGGACAATGCATCACGTAGATCTGAAATTTCCCGTGAGATCGGTATATGCAAAGAAGCTAAAAGGTGGATAAAAAACAATTCAGAAGAATATAAAGTTAATCGAGTTTATGGCAATAG
>CAZFJO010000597.1:0-1675 GCA_964518915.1 uncultured Saprospiraceae bacterium | reverse complement strand
CCTTAATATATTAAAGTGCTGCTGAAGTATTCCATATTTCTTGAACGCCCTATCAAGTTCTGTGGATAACCAATTGGATGTATATATTACATTGATGACAGCCATTTCATAATCTGTATTAAAACTAGACTGTCTAATTTCTTCTGAAAATTTCATTTCAAATGCTCATTTTCCCAATTAAAGATTGAAATTAATGATATTCGTTTAATTGTGCAGCCAGTCCTGCATTATTTAACGTATGACAGAGCAATAAAAACAGTATGAGTTCTATACATATAGCTACGGAAATAATGGATCATTGCCCAGACTTAGAGCTCGGAGTAATATCTGGACAGATAGATAATAATGTAGATCTTCCTGTAAATATAGACGACTTACTGTCGACTATAGAAATCACTGATCCTCAGAACGATGCAGTCATAGCCACTAGAAAATGGTATAAAAGTCTAGGAAAGCATCCCAGTCGATATAGACCTTCCGCAGAAGCACTTAGAAGACGTATCTCACATGGAAAGGGACTATATTCAGTAAACCCTGCGGTAGATATCATAAATACGGTATCCCTTACATATGGTTTTTCTATAGGAGCCTACGATCACCATAAGATTGTCGGAAACATCAGCCTCGTTCGTGGGAGCACACAACGCTATGAAGCCATTGCTCGCGGTATCTTGAACATTGAAAACTTACCGACATTGGTCGATGAAAATGGCCCGTTCGGCACACCTACGAGTGATTCTGTAAGAACTTCTATCACCGATGAAACCTCTAGTATATTAATTGTCGTTTATAATTGTAACCGAGATCCTTTATTTACAGAGGCGATAAATGATCTTGAGGAAAGACTAACTAAGTATTGCAACTTTTTGACACAATAGAAAAATCAATTAACAATGGGTAAAGCACTGGCTCAGATATTTCTGTCTTATTCATATTTAAAGATTGCTCCCGATTTTATACGGGAGAATAAATTATGGCGTGGCTACCTTAAGAGTGGATGGCTTGCTAAGATGAGTATTATCCTTGCAGTTATATTTGCCTTTATTTTCTTGAACAACGTTTATGATGGTTTCTCTACCTATTTCGGAGAACAAAATGCTGAACATACGATGGGACTTGCAAGCTTAGGAAATCATGTCTTTTATGATGGGTTCAGTAAGTATCTATTGTTGATTATTTTAGAGATGTTGATATTCTTTTTCTCCGTTAAGACACTTAACATTCTCGACAACACCGATATCCAGCCGACCAAGGATGAATTTATAGGCGCGCAGAAAAGAATGATTAAGGTGAGTCTGAGAAACTACATCTATGAGATGATATTAAAATTCCTCATCTCCACTGTGCTTAGTATAGTGTTCTTAGGATTCCTAAAACATATTTTCTTTTTGTTGCTCGAATTTTATTTCCTAGGATACGGATTCATGGATAACTACTTCGAGCAGAAGAAAATGAATGTAAAAGAGGCACAGCCGTTTATATTCAAGCACAAGTATGCAACGATGACGATAGGTGCAGTAGCATATCTACTATTCTTATTCCCACTTATAGGCGCGATTGTAGCACCTTTCATATGTGCAGTTGCAGCTTGTTGTTATCTACATGATGTAAATAAGGAAGAAGACTTCAAGGTTATCGCTCCTGTAGTTGTACTTGATGGAGAAATTGAATAAGG
>CAZFJO010000596.1:0-1688 GCA_964518915.1 uncultured Saprospiraceae bacterium | reverse complement strand
GTTATGCCTTCTTCTGACAACCTGTCCTGAAGTATTTCACTGATTTCTGGACGTTCATTTCCTAGAATTCGATCGCCTCGGTTAATGATGGTGACCTCACTTCCGAATCTCGCCATACATTGAGCCATCTCACAACCGATCGGTCCTCCACCGATGACCAGAAAACGCGCTGGAAGTTCTGTGAGATTATAAAAAATATTTTCATTGGTCAGAAAATCTACTTGATCCAGTCCTTCGAATGGGATGACCCTGGGATGGCTGCCCGTACAGATGAAAATCTTCTCTCCATAGATTTCTTGGTCGCCTACCTTGATGGTATGGGAACCTGTAAACTGGGCTTCTCCGATTCTAAGGTCAACATTCTGAGATCTTAAGTAGTCTGCACTTTCGTGGGCTCGTATGGTAGCTTGTGTCTTATGGATATAGTTAAGTATAGATTTCATGTCAGCCTTGCCGGTTACGTTCAAGCCAAATGATTGAGCCTTCTTAGCACCTTGAAATTGCTTAGCAATATGGATCATTGCCTTAGACGGGACACATCCATAATTCAGACAGTCTCCACCGATGTTCTTTTCATCCTTGTCTATGATAACGGCTTTCCATCCTCGTTTCTGTGCCATACCTAAGCACCCTAATCCAGCAGATCCTGCTCCTACTATTATTGCATCGAATTTTTCCATATCGTCATTTTATTATCTCACAAAATAATAGATCGGATAGACTTATTTAATCCTACCTACTAATTATGAATACCATAAGACATAACAATGAACTAGAACCATAGTGCAAGAAACATCGAGGATAGCGTTAAATGGATTAGAATTGATTGTAATAATGTATATTTGACAGTACACTTAAATGGATAGATATGGTTAAGGTTTTATATTCAGTTGTTTTCACTTTATTGTGTATATGCATTCAAGCACAAGATTTCATGTTCGATGTGCGCCCACTCCAAGGTAAGCCAGTTGTAGAGCAAGTGTTAAAAGAAGCACAGACTTTAAAGGATCTTAATCCTGGATATCCAGACTCTTGGGTAAGTGGCTATGTAAGCGTACAATTGAAAGCGGAAAAAGGCAATGAAGAAATTGTGGTAGAAGGAGTAGACGATAGATTGACAGATGATCAGAAAGCCTTGCTTCGATCTTCTGAAATGGGCACCAATTATAGTGTTCGTGTTCAGTATATGCCAGAAGATAATCATGCAGAAGGAGGAATGAAAGAAGTGAATTTTTCATTTTCACACGTGCCAGAAAAAACTGCGGAATTTATAGGAGGAACAGAAGAACTTATCTTGTACTTAAAGGAACAAGCCATGAATGATATACCCGAATCTACACAAGAGAACATAGAATCGGTAAACATATTATTTACCATAGATGAGACGGGATATGCTTCTTCCATAAAAGTGGAGTCCTCTTCCAAGAATTATCAGGTAGATCAAGTTATTGTAAAATCTATTACCGAAATGCCTGCATGGATTCCTGCTCAGAATGCAGATGGAAAACCCGTTACTCAGACCTTCGAATTTGTCATGGGTAAGGATGTCGGTTGTTAAGAAATTTCTGGTGAGAATTAAATAAAACCAGTGCTACACGATGGTAACACTGGCTTTAAAAGATTCCCAATTATAATTTACTCTGATTTAATGAATTTCTTAGTGACTATATTCCCTGCTTGGTCTATAG
>CAZFJO010000595.1:0-1701 GCA_964518915.1 uncultured Saprospiraceae bacterium | reverse complement strand
ACATTGTAGATGTATCAATCTACTTCATCCATTACAGCCGCCAATTTTAATTGCGCCAGTATGTCCATTACCGTAACTACATAATCGATTGAGGTCTTCGACGATGATTGAACTACAACAGAAGCTTTAGGGTTTCTCTGCTTAAGGGTAGTCATTGATTTCTTAAGCCCACTTCTACTCATCCGATTAGAATTGTAATAGAAGGTTCCATTCGTTTCTATCTTAATGATGTTGGGTTTTTTCTTAGAAGTGGAACTTGGTGTACTCTTTCCAGGTAATTGTAGCTTAAGCGCATTTGGGGTAACCAAGGAAGAAGTTAACATAAAAAATATCAGTAATAAAAAGATAATGTCTGTAAGCGAAGACATACTAAATGTTGCACTGACTTTATTTCTTTTCTTAATTCCCATAGCTACTGTATTGGTTGGGTTGAAATGATAGCACTCAAGCCAAGTGAACTGGCAATCTTCATAATCTTTACAGCTTCTCCCCAGGGCAATCCAGATTCAGCAATGATGTTAACAGTTGCATTCTGCTTGTTGCCATCTTGTCTGGCTTCGTAAGCAATACGCTTAGCTAGATTGGCTCTAGTTGTTTTCTTACTGTTAACCAGTATAGTTCCGTCTTTCTTGAGCATAACGGAAAGGTCTAGGGGTGCCACAGTTTTAGAATCGGCTTTAGGCAGTTCCATATTGATCTGAACCATCGACGAGGTCAACATAAAGAAAATCAATAACAGAAAAATGATGTCAGTCAAGGATGACATACTGAATTCTGCGCTGACTTTATTTCTCTTCTTAAATCCCATATTATATTATGCGGAAGGTTCTTGTAATAAATCCATGAAATCAACCGTGGTTCTCTCCATCTTAAAGACTACTTTCTCCACATTGGCTACGAGAAGGTTGTATCCCACAAAAGCAATAATTCCTACCAATAATCCGAATGCTGTTGTCAACAGTGCTTGGTAGATTCCTCCTGCCAGTACATCTGGAGATACATTCTCTTCAGAAGCCATCTTATAGAAAGCTTGAATCATACCGGTCACTGTTCCGAAAAACCCTATCATGGGCGCAGCACCAGCAATACTTGCGAGCGTAGATAAGTTTTTCTCTAGCTTAAAAATCTCTAGATTACCTACGTTTTCAATCGCTGCATCGATGTCTCTAAGCGGTTTTCCTATTCTCATAACCCCTTTTTCTACCATCCGAGCCACTGGGCTATCGGTAGATCTACTGAGGGATTTAGCGTGATCGATGTTTCCTGCTCCTACTGCAGCTCTGATATTATTCATAAATGACTCATCTACTTGTCCTGCTTTCTTGATGGTCATCCATCGCTCGATAAATATGTACAAGGCGATTACAGATAATAAAAGTAGGATGGCAAAAATCGCGATACCGATAGGTCCACCAGACGCTATCAGGTCTAGTAAATTCTGCTTACCTGTTTCTTCTACTTCTGCTGTGTTTTGAAAAAGACTGAACATTCTTTTCTTGTTGTGTTGATTAACTAAAGACTATGCATGAACGATGCCCGAGAGACAATAATTATACATAATGTAGCAAATTTAAGAAATTAGCTTATATATTATAATTTAATCTCATATGTTAACAAGTCATTTCAGTAGAAAAAAAAAGGCTCTGCGGTTTCCCACAGAACCTTAATCTTTAATTTATAGCTTATCCGCACGCCTTGTAT
>CAZFJO010000594.1:0-1711 GCA_964518915.1 uncultured Saprospiraceae bacterium | reverse complement strand
TTACTGGAATAAAGGTCTTAATGACAGGAGGAGACGCAGAAATGTTTGCAAAACACCTTAATTCTAAGATATTTGTGCTCCCAAATCTAGTAATGATTGGTCTAAATGAAATATTGATATACAATGCACCTTAGATATATAATAACCCTACTCGCCTTTTCTACCCTCCACATGCTTAGTGGACAAGGGTATGACAACTCTCCTTACTCTAGGTTTGGGTTGGGTGATCCTGTCAACAACAACCTTTATCATTCAAGACAGATGGGAGGTTTAGGTGCAGCATATAACGACCCATATCACATTAATATCGTAAACCCTGCGAGCTATAGTAGGTTAAGAGCAATTTCTTTTGATCTAGGAGTTTACGGTCAGTTTTCTAATCTGTCGTCAGGAGACCAGAGTGACAACATTTCTAGTGGTAACCTAGAATACATATCCTTCGGAATTCCATTATCTAATCCAGTTAATGAAATTCTAGAAAGAGAAGAAAGAAATTACAGCTTAAGTATGGCATTTACATTGATGCCACACACAAGAGTGGGTTATAATATCAGTTCATTTGAAGAAACGGAGAATTTCGGTACCATTGAGAGAAATTTCAGAGGAGAAGGTGGTTCTTTTAAGTTCTTATGGGGGAACTCAGTTAGGTACAAAGATTTTTCATTTGGTGTAAACCTAGGATATGTATTTGGTAGAATCAATTACGAAAGGAACGTTCTTTACGACCCATCACAATTTGCATTTAACAATCTATTCAATACAGAATTCAGTCTTTCCGGTACATTGTATAATGTAGGTTTTTTATACTCGGGGATTCTCAATAAAAAAGCGCTTGAAGAAAGAAGGAATGTTAATGCGAAGCGATTGAGTGTAGGAATACACTTTGGGTCTCAGACCAGCTTCAGTACAGAAGGAAGGATTACGGAAATCGCTCTTCAGCAGGTTGCGGCTAATCAAGTTGTGAGTGATACCTTAAGCTTTACCACTGGGCTTGAAGGAAGTGGCACCCTACCAGGAGAGTTCGGAATAGGAGCGATGTATCAGTATGGAGAAAGATATTCTATCGGGGTTAATTATTCCTCTACCTTCTGGTCACAATATGAAAACGAAATAAATCCTTCCAGCCTTACAGATTCTAGGACTGTAAGCATAGGAGGTTCTTTCAGACCTAATTTCCAATCACAGAATAGTTACTGGGAGAGGGTTTATTATAGAGCAGGTTTCTTTCATACTAAGGACCCTCGGTCTATCAACAATACTGAAATAAACTCTTATGGAATAAATTTCGGATTTGGCCTACCATTCATCTATCAGCGTAAAATTTCTCATGCTAATCTAGGACTAGAGTTAGGGAGAAGAGGACAGAATACAGCAATTTCAGAATCATACCTAAGGGTTACACTTGGGTTCAACTTTAATGATACAGATTGGTTCTTGAAGCGGAAATACGATTAAAAAGTTGTTAAATTGGCCATTTGTCGGAATGATCTACCCTTTTCTTTGCTTTTTATCTATAGTTGATTTACTATTTTGCAGATCTATTGCCTATTTTTACCAGCCTCAATAACTATGAGGATATTTTTTTGAATTAGATCAAATAAAAGAATTGTGATGAAACGAATAATTTCTCCCTTAATTATTATGTTAATACTTAGCCTAAGTACCAACCACCTTAGTGCTCAGTGTGCAACATGGGAAGGAAACCCGAAAA
>CAZFJO010000593.1:0-1711 GCA_964518915.1 uncultured Saprospiraceae bacterium | reverse complement strand
AGTTACTTATGAGAATGATAGGTACGGATATATAGCTAGCGCGTTCTTGTATCTAGGCATCGGTGTCATGGTTGACTTTTTTAAGGGTAAATTGAAAATCTTAATAGCCGGTATGGTTGTAATTGTACATGTATTCTTATTGAGTGGGATGATCAGAGACGCTTACAATGCAGGCAATGTATACCATGATTTACTAGATTCATTCCGATGGCAAAAAAATGATCATGTCTTTATAATGGCCTCGCCTGAGAATTATAAAGGCATGTACTTATTTAGAAATTATGATGGTTTAGGAACAAGCCTGCGGCATGCATTGATTTACTTAAAGGAAAAGCAGCCCCCGGATTTCATAAAAGATGTTGCACAGTATAATATGAAAGGGCCTTATGATAAGATTGATGTTAATGTAGAAGAAAATGGGACCTGGAAGTCCGCGATTGCTCAAGGAGGAACTTGGTTCTGGCGCAAGGGAATAGGACTAGGAAATTATGAGAGTGATTATTATAAAGTAGAAGTACAAGGATGGTTTTATACCACAGCATGGAAGAACAACTATCCCGCAGGAAGTGTCGTGCTTACTTGTGATGAAGAAGGGTGGAAAGAAGTCTCACTAGAATAAACAGAAAATGACCTCATAGAGGTCACATCAGAAAATATAAATGCTTGTATAAAAAAAAATGGTCGCTCTACAAGACATAGAACGACCATTTTTATTTTAAAGGCGACCTATTTTTTAAGTCTGTTGTGGTTTTAAACCAGTGCCTCATATTTTTTCTCAACAACATTCCAGTTAACTAAACTGAAGAATGCAGATATGTAATCTGGTCTTCTGTTCTGGTAATGTAGGTAGTATGCATGTTCCCATACATCAAGTCCCATAATCGGGTATCCTCCACATCCTACACCTGGCATAATCGGATTATCCTGGTTAGGAGACGAGCAGATTTCTAGTTTGCCACCATCGTGGACACATAGCCATGCCCATCCTGATCCGAATCTTGTCGCAGCAGCTTTAGAAAATTGTTCTATCATACCTTCTTTAGATCCGAAGGCAGCATTCACTGCATCGAGTAGAGGACCTGATAGTCTACCTTTATCTTCTGGATGTAGGATTTCCCAGAATAATTTATGATTGTAGAAACCACCGCCATTGTTTCTTACGGCAGTATTGGTCATATCTAAGTTTTTTAAGATATCATCAATTGAATTTCCTGCTAGGTCGGTTCCTTCTATTGCAGCATTCAATTTGTTGGTATATCCATTGTGATGCTTGGTATGGTGAATCTCCATAGTCCTTGCATCGAAATGTGGTTCTAAGGCATCGTATGCGAATCCTAGTTCTGGTAGTGTAAAAGCCATAAATTTATTTTGATTTATTTCAAAGAAAAAAGAAGTAGCAATTTAGGAAAAAAGATTCAATTGAACTTCTTGATTTAAATCTTGCAGTGACTTAAAATCAAATTATTAACTCCATTGCATGTAATTGGTTCTCAAGATAATAGATTTTTTTCCTGATGAAGCAATGGCTAAGCGGCTTAAGAAACTTTTTTTAATTGAAAATCAAGTACTGGGATATGAGATTTATGCTACCTTATAATTTTTAATTAAGATTTCTACAGTGGTTCCGTTCTCACTTCGGATTTTCATTTCCCCATCTAATTTTCTTGTAAAAGAATGTATCAATTTTGTGCCGAAACCATTTTTTTTAGCA
>CAZFJO010000592.1:0-1718 GCA_964518915.1 uncultured Saprospiraceae bacterium | reverse complement strand
GCCTCAATGATATTATAAGAAGCCTTAAGCACGCGGCTAAGGATGATAAAATTGCGGGCATTCTATTGAACAGCAATTATACCATTGCCGATATAGTTTCTATCCAGAGTCTACGAAGGGCCATAGAAGAATTTAAATTATCCGGGAAACCTATCTACGCTTATGGAGAGTATTACAGCCAATCGGCTTACCATCTTGCCTCTGTTGCAGACAGTGTTTTCCTCAATCCTAATGGCTCTATTGATATCCGAGGACTGGGCGCAGCGATGCCATTCTATAAAGGAGTTATGGATAAACTAGGGGTGAAGATGAATGTTTTCTATCAAGGAAAATATAAGAGTGCAATAGAACCTTATACGAGGGCGTCAATGAGCGAGGATAGCCGGAACCAGACCCGAATATATCTCAACAATCTGAATTCCGAACTTATTCGTGATATTGCTCAATCTAGGAACCTTACTGATTCAGACATCAGAAACGTTATGGACAATTACCTCGGAGGTTCTTCCTCTGATGCCATGAAGCACAATCTGGTTGATGAAATTTACTATTATGGTGATGTAAAAAACCTTCTCAGAACAAAACTTAACCAAGATGAAGATGAGAAAACAGCCATCGTACCGATCAGTAAGTACATCACCTTCTTACCTGAGAAATCTAGAGATTCTAAAAACAAAGTTGCTGTACTCTATGCAGAAGGCGTTCTAGAATACGGAGGCCAGCAAAATGGCAAAATCACAAATGATACTTACCTAAGTATCATAGAAAAAATTAAGAGAAACAAGGACATAAAATCAGTTGTACTCAGAATAAATTCTAGAGGAGGAAGTAGCATCGCATCTGACAACATCGCCATGGCTATTAAGGACTTAAGTGAATCAGGAATACCTGTAATCGCATCATTCGGCGGATATGCAGCATCAGGCGGGTATTATATATCTGCATATGCAGATTCCATACTGAGTGAGAAAACTACCATAACTGGTTCTATAGGAGTCTACAGTATGTTCCCAGATGTACATGAACTATTGAATGACAAAATAGGCATTGCGTACGATACAGTAACAACTCAGAAGCTTTCAAGCTCATTTTCCACCGTGATGAAGCTTACCAATCGAGAAAACGAAATTATGCAGAAATACACGGATGAAACTTATTCTAGATTCATAGAAGTAGTGTCTGAAGGTAGGAATATGTCTCCTGAAGATGTGCTTGCAATCGCCCAAGGTCGTGTATGGTCTGGAGAAGATGCACTTAATGTAGGCCTTGTGGATGCACTCGGAAGTCTTTCTGATGCCATAGCAGTTGCTGCTGGCGCTGCCGATGTCGATGATTATGACATTCTAGAATACCCAAGAATAGAAAAGAGTCCGGTAGAATCGATCATGGAATTAGTATCGCCTCAAGCACAGGCACAGGCACATTTTCAAAAAAACATTCCAGATCAACTTCTGAAACACTTAGAATTCATAAAGCGGTTGTCATCCTTACATACACCGCAAGCTAGATTAGAATGGGAACTTACAGACTATTGATTAAGTATTGAAATACCCCAATTATTAGTGAGCAATTCTGGACTTGTCCTGCCTCTATCCTCTTTTAACATCTTATCATATATTTAACGGTTTTTATTGAAACAAAATCGATTTTTCTTCATTTACTTGTTGTAACAAATTAATATACACAATCAACTAATCATGAATTTATTTATTCTAATT
>CAZFJO010000591.1:0-1730 GCA_964518915.1 uncultured Saprospiraceae bacterium | reverse complement strand
ATTATTGATTATTACAAATATACTTTTGTCTCCTAGACCTACATCATACATTTCTAATTTTATTGATTTCGATTCTTGCTTATTATTCATTTTTCATAGAAATAGTTGAAATCTTGTATTTGCGAAAGCGAAAAAATAGCGCTTATAACATATTCTCCTGGAATTTATCGTTCTTATTGAAACTTATGATTTTTGTGAAATCACTTTATACATTTCTTGTAATTGCTTTTTTATTCTCCATAGCCATCTTAGGAGTAAATTGCAGCAGTGAACCCCCTGAAATCATCGTTGATCCTGAATTCCAGACTTATGTCGACCGATTCATCATAGAAGCGGAAGAGCGCGGACAGACAATTGATTTTTCCGACACTGGACTGAAACTAGAATTTGGGACAGTACCTTCAGAGTCAGCAGGGGTGTGCAGCGAAATCGGTGGTGCTATGCATGGAAGCCACGAGATCAGAATAGATAGGGAATACTGGAATGAACTCAATGATCCTCAGAAAGAAAGACTTGTATTTCATGAACTAGGTCATTGTGAGCTTGAGAGACCTCATGACAATCAGATTTTTTCTAGTGGAGATTGGAAAAGTATAATGCGCGGAAACCCGTTGCCTGCAGGGAGGACTGCACTAGTCAATTATAGTGGATCTAGAAAGAAGTACTATTTAGATGAGTTATTTAATTCAAGTACTCCGCTACCATCTTGGTTGAGTATAACTTCAAGCTATTTCGATGTATTACCTGAAGAAAAAGAGTTGTTGCATTCTGAAGATAATGTTGAAACTTGGTCTATCAGACCTACTATAACAGAAGGCGATAATTTCGAAATAGAAGTAACCATGCAGCAATCAGAAGGTCAGGGGTTCGTAGGGTTTATGTGGTCAGGTAATGATGTAAATTCTTCGTTTCAGTATATCTTCGTTGATACGGATGAACTATGGATAAGCAGTGGACTCTCACTGTATGGAGCTATGCAGATAATTGACTTTGAAACCCAGAAGTCGTATGATAAAAATACACTTACAGTGAGAAAGCAAGGTGCTTATTATTATTTCTTCTTAAATGGTGCATTTATCTATTGGTTAGATTATGAGCCACTACAGTCTAATTTAATTCAGTCACTTATAAAAAATGACACAGTAGTTGAAGTACAGAAAGTACGCGTGTATAAAATTTCTTAGTTGGAATTCAATCCGATCTTCCATGGCTTCCACTTAAAATCGATATAGGTCAATTTCTGATTGTGCATAACTTGGGGGTCCTTAATAAGATAACCGCGATTAAGTGTTTCTATAGCAAGAAAACCAGGTAATGAAGAAAGTTCTTCCCATACTTTAATCATTCCTTCTGACCACCTCACATCATCGAAAAGGACCACTGATTTTTCGTTCAGATACGGTCGAATCAGGTTGAAGTTATCCATCGTTGCCTGATAAGTATGGTGGCCATCGATGTAAGCAAGATCTACCGATTGAATTTCTTTAAGAAGAGTAGGTAGTGTATCTTGAAACTTACCTGTTTTCTGTAATATGTTTTTCAATCCTAAGAGGTTGAAGTTCTGCTCTGCTATGTAGGCAGTAGCTGGATTTCCTTCTATCGTGTATACTCTTCCAGATGGAATTGCCGTCGCCATATAAGATGTAGAAATCCCGAAGGAAGTGCCAAGTTCTATTACAGTTTTGGCCTGAAGATGAAGGCATAGATTGTGTATCTTCCTACCTTCTTTA
>CAZFJO010000590.1:0-1736 GCA_964518915.1 uncultured Saprospiraceae bacterium | reverse complement strand
TAGATACTCATCTTCCTTGATATACTCCATCGCTTCTTCCAAAGAAAAAACCAATTTAGGTGCAATTTTAGCATTGTCATCTGACCCTGAAGCACGCATGTTGGTCAATTTCTTACCTTTTATCACATTGACTTCCAGGTCATTATTGCGAGAATTCTCACCTATTACTTGACCCTTATACACTTCTTCTCCTGGCTCAATAAAGAACCTTCCTCTGTCTTGTAAGCGATCAATCGCAAATGCCAAGCACTGTCCCATCTCCATAGAAACAAGTGAGCCCTTAGTCCTAGATAAGATTTCTCCTTTATGAGGTTGAAAATCTAAAAATCTGTGCGTCATTACTGCTTCTCCTGCTGTTGCTGTCAATATAAAATTACGCAACCCTATAATTCCACGTGATGGAATTTCAAATACTAAGTGTTGTAAATCTCCTTTAGGCTCCATTACTTTAAGAAGACCCTTACGTTGGGTAACCAATTCAATGGCTTTTCCTGAAAACTTCTCAGGCACATCAATGACTAAGGTTTCTATCGGCTCATGCTTAACACCGTCTACTTGTTTAGTTATTACTTCAGGCTTACCTACTTGTAATTCGTAGCCTTCTCTTCGCATCGTTTCAATCAATATAGATAAGTGCAGAACACCTCTTCCATATACATTGAACTTATCTTCGGAATCCGTCTGTTCTACTTTTAAGGCTAGATTCTTCTCTGTTTCTTTAGTAAGTCTATCTCTTAAGTGGCGAGATGTTACGAACTTCCCTTCTTTACCAAAGAATGGAGACGTATTAATGGTAAACAACATACTCATCGTAGGTTCATCTACCTCGATTCGAGTAAGGGCTTCAGGTGCCTCTAAAGACGCAAGTGTATCCCCAATCTCGAAATCGTCTAAACCCACTAAGGCAACAATATCTCCTGCTCTTGCTTCATCTACTTTTCGCTTACCAAGTCCATCGAATACGAATAGCTCCTTAACCCTTACTTTT
Organism: uncultured Saprospiraceae bacterium; assembly: GCA_964518915.1. Taxonomy (GTDB): domain Bacteria; phylum Bacteroidota; class Bacteroidia; order Chitinophagales; family Saprospiraceae; genus JABDLO01. The sequence continues at coordinate 748 of CAZFJO010000590.1, read as the reverse complement.
TTCTCTACACCTTCAGCTTTCATGAGCATAAAGTCTTTACCACTCTGTATATCTCCTCTATAAATTCTACCAATGGCAATCCTTCCTTGAAAACTAGAATAGTCAAGGGAAGAAATCTGCATCTGCAAGGTCCCTTCTACGTAAGGTGCTTCCGGTATATCTTCTATTATAGCGTTAAGTAAGGCTGTAATGTCCGTGGTCTTGTCCTTATGACTGTAACTCATCCATCCGTACTTAGATGAACCGAATATAGTTGTAAAATCTAACTGCTCTTCTGTTGCGTCTAGATTGAACATCAAGTCAAATACCTCTCCTTGCACTTCTTCAGGGGTACAATTTTCTTTATCTACTTTATTAACAACAACAATGGGTTTTAAACCCAACTCAATCGCTTTACCCAAGACAAATCGAGTCTGTGGCATAGGCCCTTCAAATGCATCAACCAGTAGCAATACTCCGTCTGCCATTCTGAGAACACGTTCAACCTCTCCGCCGAAATCTGCGTGACCAGGTGTATCGATAATATTAATCTTAATTCCCTGATAATAGGCAGAAACATTCTTAGATAAAATGGTAATTCCTCTTTCTCTCTCTAGTTCATTATTATCTAATAAGAGCTCAGATCTTTCTTTTCTTTCATCGAGAACCTGACATTCATCAATAATCTTATCTACAAGTGTTGTTTTACCGTGGTCTACGTGCGCTATAATCGCAATATTTCTTATGGATTCCATAGGTCTTTTTCAAT
>CAZFJO010000589.1:0-1738 GCA_964518915.1 uncultured Saprospiraceae bacterium | reverse complement strand
TCTAGAAAGTCTCGTTGTAAATCGTTCTGATTGGTCTGTGTATATAGAATCTTTCAGACTCAATAAAACATCACCCACCCTAAGGGCTTCTTCGGTCCTTTCTTCCTCTTTATATATTTCGAATAAGACACTATAAATCCTTAAAGTAGGATCTAGATCTGGAAATTGTATAGATTTAGCGTCTTCAAGTAACTGGGTTATAAGGGCCTTGTTCTGAGGTGTTCTTTTGGTCCTTGACAATTCAAAGTATGCATGTTGTAGAGCTTGCATATTATTCTGCTCTTTGTGCAATTCAATTTCTTCTGCTAAAGCATAAAGTCTTTCTGAAGGCTTACTTGAAGTAATATCGTATTTCTTCATTTTTCGCCTTCCTTGCTTATTATTAGTTAAGTATAGGAATTCTTCTTTTGTATCAGAATACTCCTTGTCCATTCCTAACTCTAAGTATCCATCTGATAGACGTTCAAGTATATTGATTAATATATTAGTCTGGTTGTTCTTCCTCAGAATATTAAGTGCTTTTGTTGCATTCTTGTGGTATTCATCCTTTTTATTTTCATTGAGATAGATTTTAGAAAGAGCATAGTAAGGCTGATAAAATTTATCTCTGTCAGCATTTCTTTTTAAAGTCTTTTCTATTTCTTCAATTGCCTTTTCTGTTTCACCCATATTAGATAAAAGGGTAGAGTAGAGGCCTTCAGCATTGGCAAGCCTTCCTTTTAGATCGTACTTTTTAGCAAGTTCTATAGAGTTTAATATGTGGTGGATAGCATTTTCATAATCTTCTAGCTCTCCATAACCTCTAGCTAGGTACAGCTCCATCTGTGCTATGTGCAAAGAATCCCCATTTTTAGATAGAATAGAAACACACTGATGTATATTACTTATACTTTTAGCAACATCCGTATTTCTTGTTCGGTGTGCTTTTCTGATAAGCAAGTTTATTTTTTCTTTATCTTTTATTTCATCTGAAATAATCATCCCTCGTTGCCCATGTGATGGCAACGATATATAGATAATTGCGATGATAAAGACTATTCTTAACATACTTATGGGTACTAAAAATACAAAATCAGAATCACACTGAAATTAATTTTATAACAAGTAACGATTATTGCAGCAGCAAGTTATATAGTCAAGTCGCTTGTCTGTTCACCTGAAGAGGTGAATTTGGTTTTTAGAAGGAGTAATATAGCCCTGTTTTAATAAGATGGATGTTACCATAGCCTAGTTCACCATATAAGCCCCATTTTTCATTGACGGCGTACCGCGCTCCTACTGCAGTATAATAGACGAAAGAAGGCACTTGTGCATTGAGTCCTAGTTCAGTAGAAAATTGGTTCAACACTTCGGTTGTAATGGTCTGTCTGCTATTGAATGCGTATCCACCACTGGTGCTCACATAGGTGTCGAGTTCTGGGATTATGTTTTTTCGGTAGGTAAGTCTACCTCCTAGAACGAATGCATTGGTCCTTTCAGTGACAGCCCCTTGACCGCAATCACCGAATAGAAAACAACCGATATTATCGAGAAGCTCATCTATATTAGACGTATTTAAGTCTGTAAATATGTCCACTAGGTTGTCGGCGTATTCTGCATCAACCCTATAATAGGTAAGATATGGGCCTATGGTAAAGTCCTTATTTACTGCATAGTCTAATTCTATATTGATAGAAGGACTAGGTTTTCCCTGTCCACTAAACCCAAAAATGCTAAAGGCGAAGTTTTCAGGATTTAT
>CAZFJO010000588.1:0-1743 GCA_964518915.1 uncultured Saprospiraceae bacterium | reverse complement strand
ATTTTAATTCCTTTTTCAGTTTTATCAATGTTCCAAGCAGGAAAAAAACCTACGTCTTTTTTACTGCTCATTAAAGTTAACTCTTGATTATTTAGAGATTCATTTTCATCATCATCAACTGCTACTATCTTGTAAGTATATTCCTTGTCCGGTTCTATATCAACATCTATATAACTAGAAGTCAGTTTCTCAAGTTCAACTACCCCTTGACTGCTTTTTACTTTTTCCTTTCTATACAATCTGTACTTAGAAACATCTAGGCTCTTGCTCTCGGCCCATACGAGAAAAATAGAATCTTGTTTTACTTTATAATTTAAAAACAAAGGTGCAGTGGGTGGGATTATATCAGGCTTTTTTAGATGAAGTATATCTGAAAATTTCGAATGATTATAATTCATATCAATCGCAACAAGTCTATAATAAATATCTTCAGTAAGATTATCAATGGGGATATTATAAGTATGATTGTGAGAAAATATAACTTGATTATCAATAGGCATAAATTCATGGTCATGGGCATTAGCATAGAAGATTTTATACCCTCTTAAGTCTTCTTCAGGATTAGTCTTCCAAGTTAATTGTACGGATCCCTGAATATCAATACTTCCTTTTTCCCACAGGGGAGATGAAGGAGGTATTGAATCCGTTAAGAAAAGAAAGCTCGGATGAGAATAGGATATATTACCTGATGTGTCTATAACCGCAAGTCTATAGTACCTCCTTTCAGGCGAAAAATTCAGATCTCTCAATAATCCAGATTCATTGGCATCTCTCTGAATAATTGTTTCAAATATGGAATCAACTTTAGGCCCTTTCTGTAGAAAAATGCTTTCAGTATCAGAAGAATAATCAGATATTCTCCATTCTATCAATACTTCCGACTCTTTCATTTCTAGCAAATCTATAATTGGTGCTGAAGGTGGAGTTCGATCACGTCCCATTCCCATCACATAGTCTGAAGAAGTTATTTCATTTCCGAAAGGTGTAATTCCTGTTATTTTATAATATTGCGGAACATAATTTGCATCGACTGAATCTCTATATAAGTAGTCTGGTTGATCATCTTCTTCCAATCCTGAGCTAATAAATGGAGTTTCATTGATATTATAAAACGACTCTCCATCATAAGATCGTAGAATACGATAAGCACTGTAATGGACTTCATTTTCACTCCTGTTCCAGGAAAGACTTACGGACTTTTCTCCTTCATATGAAATAGAAAGATTAGGCGGTCTTATATCTTCATTACTCTTAGAAATAAATACATAAGTTGTATCTCCCCAGTATGCTCCATTTACTTCAGAAGAAACCACTCTTAGATAATAATCACTCACAGAATCCATAACCATTGTTGCGCCTAAACCAGACGCTTCTGCTGCATTTCTAGAAAGATCAGCTGCCATCATGGTCATAGAGTATCTATTAACCCATTCTTCCCTCTGGAGAAGTTGTGTATTGATAGAATTTGTTTCGGAATTGTAGAATTGATCTCCATAAATCGATTCAGCAACCACAGCTACATATCTCTGGTCATTATTTTTTTTCAGGAATGACTCAAACTTTTTTTCTTCCCAGGGTTTTAAGAGTATTTCTTTTCCGTATTGAACCTTGTCAGCAGGACTTATGCTAAGCTTGATTCCTTCTTGGTTCAAGAGAGTCCAGCAGCCTAAGCTTGAAGGAGCCCATCTTAGAATCAATGAATCTCCTTCCCATCTATGTATTACTTCGTATGATTTATAGTCT
>CAZFJO010000587.1:0-1748 GCA_964518915.1 uncultured Saprospiraceae bacterium | reverse complement strand
TTGAAAATGGAATGTATTTCATTAAATCCAGAGGAACATTTGGCGAAAGCAAAACAATAAAATTTATTAAAACCCTATAACTCCACTTAATTATGTCGTTAAAAACATTACCCTTAACCATTCAATGTTCAATAGGTACTAGCTTAGGCTCAAGGATAGTAATTGATAGCAATCAACTTTCTTTACCTTACAATACTTCCAATGCATTCTGGTTCGTAATAATTGATAGAAGCACACTTAAAGTAGTTGTCAATGTAAATTCACAAGACAATCAGAATCTACCTCAAGAAGTCCAGCCTTATATTAACAATCCAGATTACATACTAATTCTGACTACATCCGCATTGAATTCAAGTAACGTACCTGCAGGAGCTTTTTACAATTACCTGCTTTCTGAAGGAGGCTGTTCTGAATTAAAAAAGATGGAACAGATATATGCCACTTTAAATTGTTCTAACTGGGGCTTGTTCTGCTATACTTTCGTAGGAATAATGGATGCTTCAGGGACCCCAGGTTACGAGTTATTCAGTTACAAAAACTCTACTATTATGACCATGGAATTGATACCCATTGTTACGCCAGCTGGAACGACTTACACCGTAGCGCCTACTGGATAATTTTCATACAATGCTTACTTATTCTGATAATCATAGCGTAACCCTTATTGCCATAGGTCTTTATGTTCCAGGAACTGGATTCACAAGAGTACTGCAGAGCATCTTCAGTCATCTGAAAGATTACGAAGTGCACTGGATCGGTATAGGATATAAAGGGAATATCATTGAAAATGAAAATTACACCCTTTATCCTTGCAATGTAGAAGGCGGAGATATGTATGGTGCCTATCAAGCAGTTGAAATGTGCCAGGCAGTTGATGCAGACACCATCCTTCTACTCAATGATTTCTGGATGATCAAGAATTATCAGTTTCCTTTTTCATCGCTTATTCCTGAAGTTAAAACGATGGCGTATATTCCACTAGATGGAGATATAGATGATGCAACGCATATTGAGGGCGCTCTGTGGCTTGATGAAATCGTATTGTACAATCAGCATGCTTATAGAGAAGTAACGCAAGCGCTAGATAACTTAAATCACAACGGTTTAGAAGACCGCCCTTATATCCGTGTAATTCCCCATGGAGTAGATTATGAAACCTTTAGGGAGTTTTCTTCAAGTCAGGCTAAGTCAGAAATATTTCATGACTTACCTGACTCCAAGGAAAGCCTTTTTATCTTAAATGCGAATAGGTATGTAAAGAGAAAAGACTTAGAAAAAACGCTAGAAATATATGCTCAGTCGTTGCCTCTATTTTCTCTTAACACCTACCTCGTATTACATCTTCCTAACACTCCTATAGCGGATAAAGAAGAAATATTACAGTACATCGCCCAATTAAAAATCTCAGAAAAAGTCATCATCAATCCACTGGGAGAAGAATATGTAGAGGACAAGGAACTGAATCTACTTTACAATGCTTGCGAGATAGGCATCAATACAAGCATGGGAGAAGGCTGGGGAATGGTCACATTTGAACACGCACTTACTGGTGCTGCACAGATTGTCCCCGACCACACTGCTTGCGGCACATTATGGAAATCACATGGAGAGGTCATATCTGCACCTCAGCCGATCAAGTTAATGACGAATCCCTTCGTCATGTATAAGTCAGATACGACTTCTGGTTGTGAAGCCTTGATTCAACTGGTCAATAATCCGAGACACTTAGAAAAGAGTAAAAAAAGATG
>CAZFJO010000586.1:0-1754 GCA_964518915.1 uncultured Saprospiraceae bacterium | reverse complement strand
CAATATACCTGCTGTATAGAAGAGATAATTAGAAGATGATGAACGAGATATCAATGGAGCATCATTACCTATAAGGGCCAGTCCTCCCCAGTAATAAGGGGATTGCAATTGATCGCTAGCAGTGGATAAGAATTCCAGCTTAGCAGTGTGAAGGGCATCTGACTTCGACATACCTTCATCTAAAAAAGAATAGAAGTTCTTTAGAATTTCAGCGGTGACTTTTTCATCTACTTCCCACAATGTCATGACTGTACTAGGAACACCAGCATAAGAAAAAGCGTGCGCAAGAGACAATGCCCCTTCTCCATCAAGTATTTTTCCTTGCCCCGTCTTACAAGCAGATAAAACGGCGAGGTCTGCATTTAGCTCTTTATTAAAGATTTCATAGGCATGTAGGTATCCATCATTTTCTCGATCCTTAGCCATGACCAATCGGCTGAAAAGTGGCCGCTGGTCATCGGTTTCACCATGGGTCCCAAAATGTAGAATTGAACAACCGTCTCCTTCATTTATAAAATTGGATTCAGTAGCATCATTTCTGAGGTATTTCTTGATGTTATAAGCTTGCAATCCTTCTATTAAATCTACCATGAACGGTTGCTTTATAAAAGAAAGATATGAGGTATCTATACCCATAGAATCTTGCATACCTAAATAAGCTTGCTTGAGATCATCGTCGAAGCCAGGCACATAAGAAATAACATCATATTTTTTCTTTGACTTCGAAGCAAGTTTATTCTGTATACTTAGATGAGACGTACTGTACGCATACCTCACCTTATGCTTCTTAATTAAGTACTCTCCATCGCCATCTACCAGGAATTCGAAGTTTAGATAGTACAATTGCTTGTCAGGGATAATTAAGAAATCATGCCCTCCTCCCCTATACTTCTCAGGTATCAATTGATTGTACAATTCATAGAGCTTATCTTTATCGTCTGCAAGGATTTTATCGACTCCCTTTTCAAGCAATTCTAAAACCCGCAATGAATCTTCAATTTCTACACTAGCATTCCCGTTTTTATCTACTGAAAAAACGAACATATTAGTAGATGTAAAATGATAGACTAAAGCTACTTCATCTTCTTCTAAGACATCCAGGACTTCTTCGATGCCGATATCCTTAAACTGATTCAAGTCTCTAAAGTATCGTGACCCTGTAGCGATTACTGAATCTCTATATGAAACATACTTATCATTCCACTTAGACAATTCCGAAAATTGGGTTACCATCTCTTGAGTGGATTCTGGTTCTAAGGTTTCATAATACTTGATAGAGTCTTTAATAGATCGTACTTGTTCAACAATCTTACGGTTTTCACCCGTTAATTTTTTTGTTTCCTTCTCTATCAAGTTATGAGAATTCACCACCTTCAGCAGTAGAGATTTATACTTTTCCAAGGACAGTAAAGCTTCTGTTATTTCTTTTTCATCTGTGTCACCACTAAGAATAATAGTTATATAGTTTCCATATATATTGTCAAGAATTGTACTGAAAGATGATAGTGAAATGTTCTTCGATAAACCGGTGATTCTTTTGCTAAAGTATTTTTCAAATCTACCAATCCACTGTCTGGCTTCTTCTTTAACATCTTCTCCAGCTTCTTTCTTTCTTACAAGTACATAGAAAGCTTTAGAAAGTACGTATTCAATGCCATCAATAACGGGTATGTCCTCAGCTTCACTCGGATCTAAATCTATCTCATCGAGATACATATTAAGTTCGTCAAGTGCTTCATCTAAAGAATCAGACA
>CAZFJO010000585.1:0-1766 GCA_964518915.1 uncultured Saprospiraceae bacterium | reverse complement strand
TTCGTTATCTGCTTGCGTAAGAATGACTCTCTTCATGTCGTGAAGAGTTTTCTCACCGGTCAAGGTAAGGGGGTAAATTTTCTGATTATAACCAAGGTAAGAAATCTGGATATCGTACTTCCCTACTTTTAATCCAGTAATCTTAAATTTTCCTTGACCATTAGTCAGAGAAAATCCAGCCATGGTTGAATCAGCTTTATATATTGCTACTACGGTAGCACTTACGAGCTCTGTACCTTCTTTATCATAAATCTCACCTACAACATCTACCTTCTGACCGAAGAGCTGTGTTGCACTGAAAGTAATAAGAAATAAAAGAAGCGTTTTTACGGGTCTAGTCATTCTATTCTTATTCTCCACCTCTCCTGCGATTTCCGAATCTTCTTGAACCTCTCTCACCTCCGTACATTTCTTTCATCTCTGCACGTTTTTCTTCAGACAGGGTTTTAAATTCTTCTCTAGTAATCTCCTTTCCTTCTGTAGGAATTACAATCGTATTTTCTGCCAGTTCTTTATTGATAATATTAGCAGCAGATATAACCCTCGTTCCGTCATCAATGTCTACATGGAGGATTAAACCGGGTAGGCCTGAAAAATCTTCTGGTCCTGCCGCTACAGGTATCATCGGTGTAAACCATACTTCTATGGTACTAGTGGTGTCCTTATGAACAGCTTGCTGACATAAATAGTCACCCACTTGCTTACTCTTGCCTGTAAACTGCCACTTGTAATTCTTCTTCTCTCCTTTTATCAAAAATTTCTTTCCGAAGAAATCTTTACTCTCTACCATTTCTCCTGAAGAAATAGAATGAAATACCTTATCATTCTCTTGGTTTCCTCTCCGTCTCCTTCTTCTAAATTCATTGTTTTCTTCTTTCTTCTCTCGAGGCTTATTGCTATACATAGAAGCTTCTTGATTAAAAAGTAAAACATGGTTAGATGTTCTAAATTCAGGAATTCTGTCCTTCATTGCTTCCATCTCTTGTGGAAGATTCTTGTGCACATTAAGCTTAGATTCATATTGAATCTCCCCTTGTGTAAATTGTGCCGATAGACTTGCTGTGATGGCAAGAAATAATACTAAAACTATATTCTTCATATTGCGATAGGTTATGTCTTATAACTAGGACAGAAAAATCTACAAGAAGTTTAATCTCGATATCACATCATCTAAGAAAACTAATTAAGGTTGTTTTTCTCAAGCTGGTCTTGCATCATATTATTGCTTAATAGATGGGATGCTAAATTGAGGTTAAAGTCTTTCAACTTAGTTAAGCCGACATTAAATAATGGTGCAGGAGATTCTCCAGATGCTGCAATAAGCTTAACATATCCGATTGACATAGACCACCCGAATAGGGTCTGAAACATAGGGTCTATTCTATTAAGTACACTTCCATCCTTCTGGCCACGTTCTATTTCTCTCGCCGTCAATTTAAAAGGCAGGTTCTGTATGCCTTGTAGCTTCATATAATAGATGCTCTCTTTCGTAGCTTCTGTCAGCTTCGTTTCATCCATTCCTCCAGAAGTAGATCTTATCATTGCGAAGTAATCTAGTAAGACTTCAGAGTACAAGTAATTGTCTTCACAGAAATTCATAAACGATTCTAGAATGGCTACACTAGAATCCAGACCAGGTGCTGTTTTATTTTTTTCAATTACCCGATAAAATTCATCAATCAGTAATTGTAATGATTTATACGTAATAGCGAGGTACAAGTTTTCCTTACTCTGAAAATAAGAATATAAGGTAACTTTAGTTATCC
>CAZFJO010000584.1:0-1767 GCA_964518915.1 uncultured Saprospiraceae bacterium | reverse complement strand
CTCCTACATTAGCTGTTACATGCCCTAGATATCTTCTATACTGACCTACAACGTTGTTATACAATTCTCTGAGATCTGCAAAATCTTTTCCTTCTGCTTCTGTCCATTCGATCAGGTTAGGAACTATTCTTTTCAAGTTCATAATACCCAGTTCACTCGCCTTCATAGAATCATCTCCTATGTCTTCTGTCTGTGCACTTGGATCTACAGGAAATCGTCTCTGCCTTCCGAATCTATATATCGGATCTTCCGCTCTTTCTTTAATCCATCCATTGAGGATTGATCTTTCTGCTTCATAATTGTCAGCTTCAGGAATCAACTTATATCCGTACATGATACTCCACTTATCGTAAGGGCCTATATCAGGCATCAATCCTACATCACCATCTCCTGGCTGTGCAACGTAATTGAATCTTGCATAATCCATGATACTCGGAGCAGTACCCATCCTTTTAGTAAAAGAAGGAGAACGCAGACTATCCACAGGATAAGCAACCGATGATCCCATATTATGTGGAAGACCTAGAGTATGACCTACTTCATGTGAGGAAACGAACCGAATCAGTCTTCCCATCACTTCATCCTTGAATTTTACACTTCTCGCTTCAGGGTTAATAGCGGCTGTCTGGATGAAAAACCAATTCCTGAGAAGATTCATAACATTGTGGTACCAGATGATATCACTTTCTATAATCTCTCCTGTTCTAGGATCATGTACATGTGGTCCTTGCGCATTCTGAATGTCTGTAGACACATATCTGATTACTGAATATCTTACATCTTCCGGTGACCAATCTGGATCTTCCTCTGGTGTGGGCGCATCCTTAGCAATTATAGCATTCTTAAATCCAGCTGCTTCGAAAGCTGACTGCCAGTCATTCACTCCTTGCTTGAGGTATGGCCTCCACTTCATAGGTGTTGCTGGATCTATATAATACACAATCTGCTTTTTAGGTTCGACCAGTTCTCCTCTATTATAAGCTTCCATATCACTCGGCTCTAATCTCCATTTTGTAATGTATCTCCTTGAAGCGGCTTTCTGCTCATCTAGGCTATAATCAGTCTGACTCAGAGAAAAATACCCTACTCTTGCATCCCATAGTCTCGGTTGCATAGGATCTTTAGGCAACAAGATAAATGACTGCGTCATCTCTAAAGACAGGGTACCTGTTAACTGATTATCAGGAAGACTTGTTCCATTATAAGTGAGAACGTGCTTTACTTCTATGTTTTCTGGAAAGGACTTCATCTCATTGATGAAACTTCTAGATTTATCTAGATTCCTTATCCCGAAATTCCTTCGCTGAAAACTACTCATCGGACCAATCATAGCAACATCTGATGTGAATAAAGGTCCTACATCAATGATCGTTGAAGTCGAATCTTTTCCTAGAGCCTTTATGTCAAACATCATAATCACTGGCTCGAAATTATTGTTCTTGACAGACTCATAAATCGGATCTTCGAACGTCGCTACACTGTTGTAGGAAACGGATCGCAACATAATTTTTTCTTCTTTGCGCTGCCACCTTACTACTTGTTGAGGTCTGGATTTTACTCCTGCCCCACCGAAGTTCAATCCTTTGACGAAACCACTTACTCTTGAAGTAACGAGGATTTCTTTTTCTAATATCGAATCTGGAATTTCAAAGTAGAATTTATCATCAACTTTGTGCGTGGTAAACAGGCCTTTATCACTCATGGCCTTGTCAGTAATGATGTCTTTATAAGGCTTAATTTTACTGTTGCTCTTCTTCTTTTTAGGAG
>CAZFJO010000583.1:0-1767 GCA_964518915.1 uncultured Saprospiraceae bacterium | reverse complement strand
GGAGTAAGACCGAGTGATTCGTATCGATTTATCATTATATGCGCACCTGTCGGACCTTATTATGCTAAGCCTGTTAGGCTTAAGGCAGAAGAGACTTATGTGCGTGCAGCCGTAGGAGGTGTCGGTGAGGCTAAGACCGCTGGTAATTATGCAGCGTCCTTGTATCCTGCCATGCTTGCTAAGAAAGAAGGTTTCGATCAGATTATGTGGCTTGATGCCATAGAATTCAAGTATATTCAAGAAGTAGGTACGATGAATATATTTTTCCTGATAGATGGAAAAATAGTTACACCTGCGACGGATGGAGCTATATTGAAAGGCATCACCAGGGATACCATGATGCACATAATGCGGGATAAAGGTTTAGAAGTTGAAGAAAGACCTATATCCATAGATGAAGTATTGCAGGCATATGATGCTGGTCAATTACAAGAAGTATTCGGTACAGGAACAGCTGCGGTTGTTGCCATTGTTGCTGATATAAAATACAAGGATAGATTGCTTTCATTGGATCCAGAAAATTATGTTGTGGGTCCGATGCTTAAGGAAACAATCAATGGAATCCGCGCTAAGAAGATAGCGGATAATCATGGATGGTTACAGGAAGCAACTATAGAGTTACAAGCTGTATAAGCGGGTGAGGTAAAAATTAAGGGGCCGATGAATTCATCAGCCTCTTTTATATAGTACATCGATGACTATCGTACTGACAGTTTTATAGCTACTGTGCCTACTTTATTAAATTATAATCATACAATTAAAATTAACGGTTCATGAGGTTTATCATTATTACACTTATATCTATTTTATGTGGTCAGGTTGCTATGGCGCAATCGCTTCCGCAAATAGATACCAATCTCATTAAAAGAGACATTTATTTTCTTGCATCGGATGAGATGAAAGGAAGGAATACTGGAGAGATGGGCAACCATGTTGCAGCAAGGTTTATTGCTGAAGAATTTCGAATGAATGGATTGAAAACTTTGGAAGGAGCAGAAGGCTATTATCAAGGGATTCCATTTGAAAAGCGTATCCCAGCCGAGTCAGGCAGCCTTACAGTAGGAGATACAGTTCTTCATCATAAGTCATCTATGTTGATCATTTCTGGAGGGAAAATGGTTAGTGAAGGACCGATAGTGTTTGCAGAGCAGGCCTGGGTAGATGATACACTGAATCAATTACAGGGCTTAGAAGTTGAAGGGAAGTGGGTCGTAGCTTTATTCGGTGTACCGGGAAGCCAAGATCCAAGAGAAGGTTTTTCTGCTGTAAATGAGAAAAGAAAAAATGTGATGGATAGGGGCGCGCTTGGCCTTATTGAAATATACAAAGGTAGGTTCCCATGGAGTATGCTTAAAGGGGCTCTAGGAAGAGAAAGAACCATTCTTGCGGATGGAGATGATCAATCGCTTAATTTCCCTTACGCCATGGTGGAGTACGCCTTTACAGAAGAGCTTGAAGATCTGAAATTAGGCAAGGAAGTGAAAATCAAGTTCGAGAATAGTGGAGCGATTAACCAGGCCTTGGTTTCTAATAATGTAGTAGGTTTTCTGGAAGGATCTGATGCTAGTATGAAAGACGAATACATCATTATTTCAGCCCACTATGATCATGTTGGAGTGGGAAGAGCCGTAGATGGAGACAGTATATACAATGGTGCCAGAGACAATGCAATAGGGACAGAAGCGGTATTGTCTTCTGCTAGATATTTTTCCAAAAATCCTCCTAAACGTTCTGTTCTTTTTCTTGCATTTACAGCAGAAGAGATGG
>CAZFJO010000582.1:0-1775 GCA_964518915.1 uncultured Saprospiraceae bacterium | reverse complement strand
ATAAAAATCACGGACACCATCGCAGACAATGCTTCTGCCAGTCACTGGGTTATAGGAAATCAACCTGTCAACATAGCAGGCTTAGATTTAGTGAATTGCAAGATGAGAATGGAGAACAATGGAAGGGTGGTCTCAGAGGGAAAGGGGAGCGATTGCATGGGGTCTCCGATCCTCTCTGTGCTCTGGTTAGCCCAGAAGATGAAAGAAAATGGGAATCCTATGCAGGCTGGTGATCTTATATTGTCAGGAGCATTGGGCCCTATGTCAGCAGCTAAAGCGGGTGATAATTTTAAGATGAGTATAGAAGGTCTAGGAGAAGTGCTATTGAGCTTTGTAGAATAAGTTATATAGATAGAATTAAGTAATCTATTTTTTATTCAATTGTATAAGGGTAACAACATGCATAAATATAGCAGAAGGGGCTAGAAATGAAGGTATTAATAAGTATGGAAGTTGTACGAATTCATGTTTAACTGCCGGTTGTGAAAATCCCCATATCTGTGGTTGATAAATCGAAGTGGCAATAATAAAAGCTACGAATAGAACCATAGCAATGCCTATGATATTCCATGCTCTCAGTAAGGCTCGGTACTTATGTCCTGTCTTGAAGGTTAGATATCCTATTCCTAAAGCACTTATACCTACAATAATGTCATAGTTGTATCCATGGAAGGTAGCTTCAATGGGTATCGTTCCTTGTAAGTATGTGTATAGCAATAGAGTTTCTACGGGTACCCTAAACGATTGATAAAGTGTAGTCCAGTGCAGAGGCATCGATTGAATAAATGCACTGTTCTTATTTTTCCGATAGAAGATGGTGCAGAACAAAACAAGTGGAATGAAGAGAACAAAGAGGAATCGCGGCGGGAGTTCATAATTTACCAGAACCTTAGTGGTTGATAAAACAATGATGTAGGTAAACATACCTATCATGAAAAACATCACCTTTCTAGTATTCGAAGTCCATGCTAGATCACTGGTGAAATATTTCTTCCCTATTAAGTGATTGGCTATCATTATAATCGCAGCCATCATTAAAGAAAGTAGTACGTAGCTGATTTCTAGCATGGTATAGTTGTTTAGGTTGTTAGTTTAACTAATACAGTATTCAGAGAGGAAAGGCCTTCTTCTTGAAGGATAGCTTCTGTTTCCACCATCGCTTTTTCCCAGTAGGGTATGATGTTCTGAACTTTTTTTATTCCTGGGTTGGTTATGCAGATTTGGTTTGCATTTTTTATTTCTAAGTATCCTTGCGATACCAATCTCTTAATGTTTCTGTTTACAGTGGATTTTTCTAGCACCAGAAAATCTGAAAGGTTTTTCTGTGTGATTGACTTTTTCTTTGACAAGACGAAGAGGATGGACACTTGGCTATTAGAGAGATTTAGATGCTTCAGGTGCTTTCGGAAAATATTGTTGATGATCCTATTAGATTTCTGAATCTTCCTTGCTATGCATATGGATGGATTGAATGTTTCTATGTCTCGTAAATTCATAATTGAAAGATATAATCATTAAGTTGTATATACAACTTAATGAGATTAACTTATTTCATTTCCCTATGGACTCCTCATAAGTCAAGATGAAACATAATTTTAAAGCGAAGATATGGACTAAGGTTTTTTTCTTCCTAGCCCTTCATTAAGTTCTTGAAGCAATTCTCTGGTTCTTCTCTTCATATCTTTATAAAGTCGTATACCTTGTTCTGTATAACAGTTGCGTTTGTTGATTAAGTTGGTTTCTATATATACTAATGTTTCTTCTAGTGTTTGACC
>CAZFJO010000581.1:0-1787 GCA_964518915.1 uncultured Saprospiraceae bacterium | reverse complement strand
ACAATCTTATTATAGATGAAGCAGGATTTTCAGGACATGCTACAGTAGCTTCTACACCACTTATGGGGTTCGGAGATACAGATTTAAGTGGGTGGGGCTTTTCTCTCGACCAGATGTCGCTTACCATTGCAGAGTCTGTTCATTGGCGGGCAGAATTTAATGGGGTACTTTATGTACCACTGTTTAAAGATAAAAATACGGAAGGGGAAGATCGATCTATAGCTGACGCTATAGAATATACGGCAACTATAGATCCTGCGGAAGGGTATGTATTCAATGCCTCGTTTGACGATGATAAGGACATAGATGCATGGGTGGCTAAGGCAACCATCCTTGAGACATCTTATCTAGAATTCGGATATTCTGTCGCTGAGCAAGAACTACAGTTTACAGCACACATAGATGCAGACATAGGAATAAGTAAGGACCTTTCTGAAACTTTAAGTCTTTCTCTTCCAGAACTAGGTATCCGTAATGTACAACTGGCTAATCATGGAGATGTAAAAATTCAATTGAATACCAACGAGTGGACCATCATTAACAACCAACCAATAAACCTAGGCATATTTGAGGTGACGTTCGATCCTGAAAATGATGCAGAGACTTCCCTCGGAGGCAACAACAATCCGACGAATAATGGGAAAGATGGTGCAGGCCTGGACTTTGTCGTTAAAGTGGAACTTTCAGTAGGAGATGGCCTCAGTGGGATCGGGGGATTCGAAGTAATCGGAGAGTTAGATGATTCTCAAGGATTGGAAAAATGGATAAGAAACGACTTCAAGGTTAAGAGAGTCACTGTAGAAGGACATAATATTATTCCTGGAATTAAGTACTTGTATGGTCACGTAGAATTTTATGATTTTGACCCGACTTGGGGAACAGGATTCCGAGGGGGATTGTCTATCGAGTTAGAAGCTTTCTTTGATGAGATCAATGCCATTGCACAGTTTGGAACATTCAATGAAGGATCTGTAGATGTGCCAGATTATAAGCGCTACTGGATGATCGATGTCGGCGCTCAGTTCCAACAAGGAATTCCGCTCGGTGGGGCTGTAAGCCTTGTAGGTGTAGGAGGAGGGTTCTACTGGAATATGACGCGCCCGGAAGCGACGGAAGCATTCTCGCAGATCGAAGTGGATGCAAGTCCTCAAGATATAATCCCTATAAAAGGAAAATCGCTTTCTGGTGTAAACTATAGTGTTGCAACAGCAGGGGAGGAAACATTCGGTTTTAAGGCATCCGTTGTTATCGCTAACTCCTCTCCAGGAGGAATGGGCAATGGAGCATTTTCTGCCTTTACGGCAAATGTTGAATTCGGAATGGAATTCTCTCGCACTGAAGGTGGAGACGATGGATGGGGATTGCAATTGATTTACTTCCAAGGTACAGGGAAATTTATGAGTACCATTGATTTTGGCATAGTTGCAGAAAAATTTGCTGCGATAAATCCACTGGGAAACCTGGATGGCTTAGATGCTGATGCACTAGGGCTTAATGTGGGAGATAACCGACCTGGAAATAGCCAGAAGCCAAGTGGCTTAGATGCCATGGTAACCGCCAAGGTGCTCATAGAAGTGCGACCTCAGTGTCCAGAATTCCACGGTATTTTTGGTGTATACCTGGATGCTGGAATTCTCTATGGACAAGCTGTAGCAGATATATTTATTAAAAGAAATTGTGATGAACCAGAGATTGATGCAGGAACTCTATGGCACATCTTTGTAGGTACAATATGGGAGCCAGTAACCATAGGGATAGACATTCCGTTGATAGGGAATCTGATCACC
>CAZFJO010000580.1:0-1788 GCA_964518915.1 uncultured Saprospiraceae bacterium | reverse complement strand
ATATTTCTGTCTAACGATAAACCCAATGGATGGGTCGCCATATTGTCAACTACAGGAACGATGAGACAGAAATATGCCTCAGATCCTGAGATGCTTGCTTACTTAGAAAAATCGATGACTAAGGAAGAAGCTCTGAAAGTTCTAAAAGAACAAGAGACCATGAATGTAATCACCAAGTGGGCGTCGATTAAGTAAAATATACCGAATGGTATATTTTATTTATCTTTGCTTTATGGAAAAGAGCAAGATCGTTTCAACGTTGATAGAAAAAGAACAAGATGTAATAAACTGGGTGCAGGAATATGGATCCCAATTCTGGGAGTATGGTCCATCTGGTAAGTGGACTTCAGGTCAGCAGATAGTCCACCTCGTACAGAGTATGCGTCCGGTAAATAAAGTACTGAAAGTCCCTAAGTTTCTACTTAAGATGAAATTTGGAAAATCGAATCGACCTTCTAGAAACTATAACCAGATTAAAGAGAAGTACAAAACAAGGTTGCAAGAAGTAGGAGACGTAGTAAGCCCATTTTCAGATAAAATGCCCGTGATCAGTCAGGCAGAAACGGAGAAATGGATGGGCATGTTTTCAAGGCAGATGGCACAGCTTGAAAAATCTTTCAATAAGTGGTCTGAATCAGACTTAGATAAGTACATCGCTCCTCACCCTTTACTCGGTATGATGACAATGCGCGAAATAATAGTCTGGACGGCGATTCACACGGAGCACCATCTGACGTCCATGAAAGGTAGGGCCGACTCAAGCGGAAAGGATAATTGACAGCTAACTGATAATTAGTAGATTTATCATGATATAGTTATCCATAATGCCAGCATTGTGCTAAATTTAGTGATTAATGTGAAATGAAACCTTGGAACTATGAAGGATATCTATGCCTATCGTAAATCAATACTATTATTATTAATTGCTGTTGTCTTTAGTGCTGACTTATATGGTCAGATCATGTCGAATGACGGTAGATTCGAATTTTGCAATACCAGCCAAGATTCAATCGTGTTGGAGATTTTCAATTCTAACATGGATGATTCTCTAAAATTAAATATTGCAGCATTGCAAGATGGCTTAACTTCAGCGTTTAGTCAGGATTCTCTATTAGGAATAGATACGGCTTACATAACCATAAGAGGTTTTTCAAGCATAGATCCACTAGAAGGGGCGATTGCAGTAGAAGCTCAGATTGATGAAATAGTCACCAGTGTGTGGGCATTCGGAGTAGAATCATTCGGACCACCAGAAAGACCTACCTTGCAATTTCCTGAAAATGGATCTACCGGTGTAACGCTTACACCTACCTTCAGATGGGACGATACGAATGGTACAGATTTCAATTTCCAATTGACAGATAGAGAGGATTTCGCTGTAGTGTTTAATAATGTAAATACTACATCAGGATCTACAGAAAATATCCGCCTACAGGCAGGTACAACCTATTACTGGAGAGTAAGAATGACGAACGAGTGTGGAGGAACAGGATTTTCTGAAGTCTTTTCTTTTACCACGGTTGATTTATTCCCTGTAACGATGGGGACTTCCAGTATTATCGAACTACCAGGTGGAGACTCTGTTTCATTTAGAGAATTTAAGTTTACGCCAGCTATAACAGGGATTGTTCAGGACATTGAAGTAAGAATGAGAGGTTTCCATAGAGAAATGCACAATGTTACGATGTCTCTAGGAGCACCTGATGGTACTATAGTTCCTTTATTTTCAGATCTATGTGAAGAAGCATTTAGGTTTAATCTAACGTTTGCAAGAAGTGGGGCTAACCC
>CAZFJO010000579.1:0-1800 GCA_964518915.1 uncultured Saprospiraceae bacterium | reverse complement strand
ATCTAACTTAAATAATCAGAATAGTTCTACACAATTAACCATTGATTTTTAATTTAGCGATTATATAAAAAAGAAATTATGAAAAATACATTCCTCTTAATATTGATGGCTCTGGTCCTGTTTTCTTGTGGGAAAGACCAAGAAGTAGAAGACCAGACCATTATTGAACAGTTTATATCAGATAATAATATCAGCAATGTTCAATCTACAGAAGATGGTATTTATTACTCAATTAGGGTTCCTGGTTCAGAAGAGAAACCTAAAATCACAAGTGAAATAACTGTGCATTATGAAGGCTCTTATATTGATGGGGTTGTTTTTGATTCTAGTATTGCTAGAGAAGAACCTATTACTATAGATCTATCGAATACTATATCTGGATGGCAGAAAGCCATTCCTCTATTCGGAAGAGGTGGTTCTGGGATTATCATAATTCCTTCTAGATTCGCTTATGGAGAAAATCCGAATAATGGAATTCGATCCAATGCCGTCTTGGTATTTGAGATAGAGGTTATAGACTTCGAGTAGAGGTTATTATCTTTCTTTTACTTCAATTCCTTCCATTAGATTAATAGTGGTTTTATAAGAAGTTAGTATTAATTAAGTAGACTTATAATAAGTACCCTTAGAGAAAGGATACTAAATCTATTATTTTGTGAGTATAGCCGGCACCCTGAGGTGAGTGCCGACAGACGATCTAAACTGTTTACCATCGTTTAGTGTAAAATAGTCATAATTAGATCGGATGATCATGATGTTAACAACAGCTTGATCGGGAATATCAACGAATAATTGTTCTGGTACTTTAGCGAATCCAGTATCCTCTAGCACTACGGCTCTTTCTATAACATTGCCATCTGGATTAACTTCTGGAAAATCTTCATAAGGATACATATTTCCGTTCCAGCTAACAACAATAAGAACACCATCTTCTGTCAGTTCATCCTTGTTCTAGGAGAAAGTAAAATCAGATTTAGAGATATTGAAATTTTTAGTTCTGTCATCGTAGAAGGTATATTTTTCAGAAATGTCGGTAACTAACATGGAAGGAATCTTAGCGTTAAAACTAATTGTAGCGCCCTTGTCTTCAAGTGACTTAACTTCAACCTCCATTCCCAGAACTGAAAAAAAGTCTCAATTGGGCGTATTGATGAGGTAAGATCCCGGATATTCTTCTGGCTTAAACCAATCGATTGTCAATTCAGATCCTATACCCTATAATACCTACATCTGATCTTTCTCCATTTTCTTCATATCTAAATATATATCTGTCCCGCACACCTTCAGGTTTTGTTGCTGAGTAATCAATTGCTATATTAAAAGATGCTTCTGTGGGTGAATTTGCATAAGCATAATCTCCGATTTGATCTAATGCTTCTTCGAATGTTTCAAATCCGAAAATTCCGCCTCCAGTGGCAACATCTTTATTACAACTAAGGAAGGATACAAGAAGTATTGCTAAAAATAAAAGACTGCTTTTCATGGTGAAGTTGTTTTCTAAGTATTAAAAAATATTAAACCTTAAGGGCTGATTTAAGCAGGAATAAACACGAAATATACACTTAGTTCTATAACGCAATTATAATATATATCGTTGCTTGCTTTAACTTCGTTAGTGCATTATGAGACCTAAACATTACAGGAGTCTACTGCGCCGACATTAACGAGAAGAAATTATCATTTAACCGTCAGACCTGTTGCGAGGCAGTATCTAAAATACGTATAAAATACTTAGGTATTTAGTCATATTTACTGACTTGACCGAGATTATTATTTAATATTAAGTATAAATACGTATAT
>CAZFJO010000578.1:0-1808 GCA_964518915.1 uncultured Saprospiraceae bacterium | reverse complement strand
ATCTGTTTTAGAGCATCGCTTTGTGACATATTAAGAACTGAAAGATTTTTATTGAATGTATTCAAATTGTTATTGAGTCTAGTATAGCTTCTACTATTTATTGAACTGTATTCATTAAACAGCTCTGATAGTATTAATTGATCTGATTTAAGTAAATCCTTTTTATTAAGAAAGGAGATAAATTTATGTTGCAATTGCAAAATTCTAAAAGCATTGATTGCACCATTCATTGCATACCGGTTATTCGATCCTTTTACACAGTCTAGAATAGCTTTTTTAGAATTTTCTATATGTAATTGAATCTTTAAGCTGCTGATTAACTCTCTTTGATTATGATCTCCTCTAAGCAATTTAGAATTTTTTATTGAGATCACAATATTTACTATAATGCTAATTGCAGTAGCAGTTATTAAAATTACATTCAATTTCATTTGTTGTTATTTAAATAATTAAAGTATTTCTATACCCCTATGACGACCCCCTACCTACCCACTCTCACACTCACATAATCAGAATAATCCACTCGACCATCCAGATCAGTCTGCTGGATGCGGTAATAGTAAGTACCTCCACTATCTACAGGAACTGAGAATCGATACGTACCTCCTTCTTCTCCGATCGGTTCTATTAAGGGTGATACAATGGAGGCATCTTCTAGGGACTCACAGGGGGCGGCCTGTGTAACATAGAATCCGGCATTGTTGATTTCAGATGCAGTAGTCCAGATAATATCTACGGTATGGTCTTGCCAGCTAGCTTCTATCGAAACAAAGTCAACAGGCAACGCTGCTGTGAGTGCATCACAGGAAGGGCCATGGGCACATCTAAGTTGATCTAAGGTAGCACCTTCTTGTCCGGATACATAAGGTGCTAGTGTTGCAGGAGGTGTCGACCCTGTAGATTGTCCCATCAAGTTGGATTGTCCATAGATGATAGTTCCAGATCCTGATATAACCGTTTGCGATCCTATTAAATATATATCGTCACCCACTGAGAAATCACTACACACTTCACAATCATTCTGGACAGAAGTACTATTCAAAACAATCAAATCATCACCGATATCTGTAGTAGACCCAGAAGTGAAAACAGCAACAACACCATCTAAAATTAAATCTTCGTTGGTAATCAACTCACCATCTACATGGAGAATACTACCAGTCATAATGAAGGGTTGTCCTGTGAAGTTTCCTAGCCGACTCTGTAGTCTAAGTACTCCACTCTGCTCAACAGTAATATCACCGAGATGCTCATATGCCAGAGAACTTGTTTCATCTGGAAAAGCTACCATATGGTTAATAACAATATGATTACTAGGTGTCGGTACAGAACCTTGATCCCAAGTACTGGGTTCATTCCAGTTTCCATCATTTATGGAAGTAAAAGTCAAGAAATCAAAGTTTCTGTTCGATATACAATCGTCTGTAAACTGTAATGATTCCTGTGTCTCTATGGATACCTCCTTCTGACATTGAATAAACAATAAGCCTGAAAAAAATAATATAGAAAAGTGTTTCCAATATAGATAGTTCATGGTTTTCATCATTAGGTGATTAACTATTTTCAATTCTTTTCTTTCTCGTTCAGAAAAGAAAGAAATCACCCTTTATGTAGACATGTTGAAAAGGTAACCCTTGGGTTAAAAAATAAATTGAAATGAAAGATAAACAGCCTACATGGGGTTACCTCTTACTCAATTTTTCATACAGTGTATATTCCTTTTCTTTCAGCTTACTAAGAAAACAATAGAGCATAAAGGGAAAATATGTATTTTATTAATCTGAAAAACCAAATGAGATGTATATAGT
>CAZFJO010000577.1:0-1810 GCA_964518915.1 uncultured Saprospiraceae bacterium | reverse complement strand
ACAATTATCAATAATCATTAAATTCTTTCTGGATTAAATAAAGGATGTCTATAGAGGGCATACTCATTCTTTCTTATATGTCTTTCGGAATCTCAGAAAGGGTCCATATTGTCCTAAAAGTATAGGATTGAGTATAAATTAATTGTAGGTTTGGTCTATATACCGCTAAGATGAAATTAAAGATAGATTGGTTAAATCATACATTGGAATTCATTGTTGTTCTGATTGGGATTTTAATTGCTTTCCAATTGAATAAGTGCTCTGAGCATAGAGCTCAGGATGAACTTATAAAGAATCATTTAGAATACATCAAGGAAGAATGCAAGTTTAATGAAGGCATACTTAGTACTTCTATAGATCAGATTGCAGATCAAATAAAACACTGCGATACCCTTCTATCTATAATAAGAACTAGTAAAAATCCTACAGCTATACGTTCATTTTCCACCAAGCTCCTGGACTTAAGAAATGTAGATATGAACAGCAACGCCTATGAGGTTTTATCTCAATCTGGAGACATTCGATACATTAAAAATTATGAGAAAAAGAGAAGTATAATTTCTATGTATGATAGTTTTGCTAAAATAGATCAGATCAACCAAAGCAATCAAAAACTATACGACAACCACTTCTACCCTTACATTAAAGAAAATTTTGACTTGGTAAACTGGACATCATTCGACACGGAATCAGAGAAAAATGCAGAAGCTTATTATTCTAAAGAATATGCCAATACCATTTCGACTTACAGGTTTTTATTAATGGCTAAAGAAAATATCTACGAAGAAATTAAGGGCAATATCAACACCTATCTTGGAGAATCATAGTTGATCACTTGCTTAAATAGAAACAATGGAGTCTGATGTCTTAGAAATAGCGGGAATTATAATCATGGCATTTATTGTTCTAGGTGTCCATGAACTGGGACATCTAATTACCGGCATCTGGCAAGGGTTTAGGTTTGAGTTATTCGTTGTAGGTCCTTTAGGCGTTAAAAGAGAAGAAGGGAAGGTCAAGGTATATTTCAATAAAAACCTACAATATTATGGCGGTGTTGCGGCAACAATTCCTCTAGATGATCGACCAGAAAACAGCAAGAAATTTGGCAACATTTTGATCGCAGGTCCGATAGCTTCTTTAATTTTTGCTGCCATTATGGGTGGAATATATTATTTATTTCAATTCCCATACGATAAGGTAATTCTTACAGGAGCATTGATATCTGTAGGAATATTTTTTGCCACCACAATCCCTTCTAAAAGTGGTGTCTTTTTTTCTGATAGAAAGCGATACCAACGATTAAATTCATCTGGCCCCGAACGAGAAGTAGAGCTAGCCATATTACGGATCATGGGGATTTATGGTAGAGATAATTCCTACGTCAATATTAACCCTGCAGATATTCAATTAATGGTTGATGATCCTGATTTCAAACTTTTCGGATTGTTTAACAAACTGTGTTATCAATACCAGAAATTCAATGCCTTCGACCCGGAAACAGAGGAAGCTTACAAGGCCGCTTCTAAAGACAAGCCTAAGTCATTCGTCAAGGTACTGGATAAGGAAATAGAAAAAATTCAAGAATCCTAAGAAGAGCATGCAGTATAGTAAAGTCTTACTTGTTCAGCAATATAATTAGATCATACCAGATGCCATTCTATCTGCATCAGCTACAACAAGGCCAATGTAATGTAGATGGGTATACAATAATCAACATAGAATCTTCAAAACTATACCCAACAATACAGCCTTATAGTTTATACCTGATCGAGTCCTCTCCGCTTTTACTCCTCTTCATCCTCATACATAT
>CAZFJO010000576.1:0-1826 GCA_964518915.1 uncultured Saprospiraceae bacterium | reverse complement strand
CCCTTACCATGGACTTAATTCCGAATAACAATGCTACCAATCAGATTACGGATGATCTAGATTGGGCTATATATGAATTGCCTAATGGTGTTGCAGATTGTACAGACAAGCAGTTACTAAGATGTATGGCTTCTGGAGAAAACGTAGGGCAACCTTTCTCATCGTGGAGCATGTGCAATGGTCCTACAGGAATGAGGGCAGGAGAATCAGACACGGAAGAACAACCAGGATGTGCAGCTGGAGACAACAACTATGTTTCACCTATCAATATGGTTGCAGGTAGAAGCTATGCGCTTATTGTAAATAATTTCAGCCGATCAGGACTAGGGTTTTCCATAGAGTTCGGCGGCACAGGCACCTTTTTAGGTCCAGAACCTGATTTTGATTTATCAGCTGTGCAGGCATTTGAGTGTGATAAAACTATTACTTTTTCTAATGCCTCTTTTTCTAATACCGATGAAATCATTTCTTGGGAATGGAATTTCGGTGGAGGAGCTGACATAAGCTTCGCACAAGGGGAAGGACCATTCGATATTATGTATGAATCCTTCGGTGATAAGATTGCTGCACTGACGGTAGAAACTACTCGAGGATGCAGGGTTACCAAAGTTCTCGATTTCTTTATAGAACCTTGTTGTGCTGACACTTCTACACTTTCTGTAACAACAGATGTTACTAACGTCTCCTGTGGTGGAGACGCTTCTGGAATTGTCTTAGGAATAGGAAGGTCAGGAGCACCAGAATATAGTTTCAGTCTGGATGGAGAAAATTTCCAGCCTAACCCTAGATTTACAGAATTAGCTGCAGGAGAATATGATATTTTCGTAAGAGATATAAAAGGGTGTGTCAATCGCACAACTTTTATTGTGGATGAACCTGAGGTTTTATTAGTAGATGCTGGCCGAGATACAACCATTAATCTAGGCGAAACCATACAGATAATTGCTTCACACTCACCTCCTAATTCTAGCGTACTCTATACCTGGCTGGTTACCGATAGTCTAGATTGCGTGAACTGTCCAGACCCTATATCTAGAACCCCAGGGACTACAACATATGTAGTACAAGTTGAAGATCAGAATGGATGTGTAGCATTAGATACGATAACCATCCGTGTTAATATTGTAAGACCCATCCATGCACCCAATATATTTTCCCCTAATGATGATGGCCAGAACGATTTCTTCGGTTTATTCGGAGGAGACGCTGTAGCAAGAATCGAAGAGCTTACTGTTTTCGATAGATGGGGTGGAAAGGTATATCAAGGTCGAGGCCTTGAAATCAATCGATATGACATCGGATGGGATGGAACACTCGATGGCAATAAACTTGAAACAGGGGTATATACCTGGATCGCCCAAGTTCTTTTTATTGATGGAGTACAGATTCCATTTACAGGGGACATCACTCTACTGAGATAGCCATGAAATTATTTTACCTGGTTATCGGTATTTCTATCATAGCAAGTTGCACTAAAAACACCAGTGAAATAGATGCATTGATTTCTCACGCTTCCGTAGATAAAGAAGTCGTCAAGGATCTAACCATCCTCTATAGTGATTCCTCTTATGTCAATGTACGCATTACTGCGCCTACACTTGAGAGACACCTATCCAGAGCAAGACCTATGGAAGAATACACAGACGGAATCAAAGTAGAATTTCTGAATGAACGTGGTAGATCGACAGGTGTCTTAACTGCAGATTATGCCACTCGCGAACCCATAAAGCAGATCATTACTTGCAGACGCAATGTTTTCTTGACCAATTACTCAGGAGAAAAACTCTTATCTAGTGAACTGATCTGGGATGAAAAAGAAGAGATTC
>CAZFJO010000575.1:0-1831 GCA_964518915.1 uncultured Saprospiraceae bacterium | reverse complement strand
ATACAGATCCTTAGTCAACCATATATCTCATTGATCGATTTCTCTGAAGGGTATAATGTAAACGACAAAGTGCTATTGTCGGGGTTTAGGGCATTTGCGGAAGCAGACCTTTCTTATTTAAAATCGACAAGCAAAGATAAAATCATAAAAATATACCAGGACCTTATCGCTTACCACCTTAATGCCAACAACATTCTAGCCTTGATTGATATAGATGCTAAAAGGCTGAATTATGTTCATGAAAAAATGCTTGCCTCAGATAAAAATGACCTTACAATAGCAGCTCTAGATTATGCTATAGATAATGTCAGAGGCCCTGCCCAGAAAAAGGCTATTCTATCTAAAGCACAATTCCTCTACCGTATAAGCCATAAAGAATCAGAAAGCGCCTATAGAGAAATGGCTTATACCATCACGGCTACACACAAAGACACAACACACTATGGCAAACTTATTAACAACATCTACAATGATCTGAGTCAGAAATCACTCTCTGTTTCTTCCGATAAAATAATCCCAAAAAACGGTGCTAAGAAATTCAACATAACTACTAAGAACGTCGATCAAGTATATTGTAAAATCATAAAACTACCCAGAGACATCCTAAGCAAGTTTCGAAATTTCAGAGATCCCAATTTTAAAGAATCCATAAAGACGTATGACCTTGTCTATGAATCATCATATCCCATAACCTCTAAAAACAAATTCTACAATACCACGATCGAAGCTGATGTAGAAGCGGATCTAGATTACGGACTGTATGGATGGTTAAGTTCTGATTCTCCAGAATTCGATGAAGCACTGTCTTTTCATATGTTTCAGATCAGTGACTTATCCGTTATAAACAGTTCAGGAAACAGGAATATCCATTTCATTGTAAATAGGACGACTGGACATCCCGTAAAAGGTGCTAAAGTTGAATTCCGAAATTACTCTTATGAATTCAGAAAAGATCAGACTAAAAGCTTGCTTCTCACTTCATTAAAAACGGACAAAGAAGGGAAAGTTGAATTCAAGTCTGAAACAGAATTCAATAATGTAGGCCTCACTGTCAAGAAGGGCGATGACGAATACATTCCGGATTATCGCTTTGATAATTTTTATCGCTCTAGAAATCGAGCGACTTTAGAAGTCCCTATGTTTACAGATCGATCCATCTATAGACCAGGGCAATTGCTGCAATTTAAAGGTATAATACTTTCCAGGGACGAAAATGCTTACCCTTATATAGCTCCTAATGTAGAAGTGAAAATCATTCTCATTGATGCCAATGGTCAAGAAGTAAAATCTCAGACCTTCACTTCTAACGAATATGGAAGCTTCAACGGCAGCTTTAGTATCCCTAAATCGGGCTTGAATGGATATTACTACCTTAAAGCCAATATAGAAGGTCGCGGTTACGGGAATCACTATGTCTCAGTAGAAGAATACAAGAGGCCACAGTTCAAGGTTACCATTGATGAACCAACCGAAGTATACAAGTTGGGAGCAGCAGTTGCCCTAAGCGGAAATGCCATTTCTTATAATGGACTACCTCTCCGTAAAGTTACTGGCAACTATAAAGTTACAAGAAACGCGATCTCTTACTGGCATAGATGGCGCGCTCCTCAAGATGAATCACGTGTAGTCGCATCTGGTAACTTCACAACCAATGAGCAAGGAAAATTCAATCTTGACTTTCAGGCTGTAACTGGTAGTTCTTCATTGTACAGTTATCAGGTCGAGGTAGAAGTTACCGACATCAACGGAGAAACACAACGGTCTGATCTCAACTTGGTAGTAGGAGATAATCCATATAAAATCAATTTAAAAGGTCCACAACAATTCGATG
>CAZFJO010000574.1:0-1832 GCA_964518915.1 uncultured Saprospiraceae bacterium | reverse complement strand
ATGTATCAGCCTCTTGAAAAAAACTTAGGAAAGGGATTATTGTTTCATTATTGGCTTTATAATAGCTCCTTGTTCTGTAACGACTCTTACTAAATACATTCCTGCTTCTAACTGTGAAAGAGCAACTTCCTTATCCACTTGCGATAGAATTAATCTTCCGTCAAGTGTCAGTACTTTAATATCTAGAACTCTATATTCCGTACTTACAGTCAATATATCTGTTACAGGGTTAGGAAATATATTAACTTCTAGATCTGTTAAGATATCTTCCGTGTTACTAGATTCATCTATATCTGCTGCATACCGAGGCAACAACTGATATCCATCAAGTAATGGATCTTCTGTATCAAACTGTCCTCCCAGTCCTGTAACATTAAATGGAGCTGAAGGCGCAGCCATTGTTGACAATTCGTTGTCATTATCAATTCTCATGGTTATGGTCTGTCCTCCTTCTGTCATCAAGTTAACGTTAAAAGAAGATCCATCACCACTCCATTCTGATTCATCTACATAAGTAACATTAGGAAACACAACCAATTCTGATTCCGTGTCTTCTCCGAGTGCCGTAGAAGTTCTTGCTTCTACTAGTGTATTTCCACTAGTCAGAAGAGTAATTTCTGAAGGAGCTATCTGAGTGAGGCCTCTGAACTGATTGATCGATCCTTTTACTTCTATTAGATCTCCTTCTGCAACTGCATATCCTAGATCTCCACTGTTGTTAAACAGGCCTATACCGTGTCCTTCTGCATCGATAATCGTAAACTGTAATCCAGAAGGTCTATAGTTAGGACCATACACAACTCCTGTAATTGCACAATTTATGCCTAGAGAGTCTGTTACGCCCATTTCATCTACAGTTGTTACATCAGCTATATTTCTTGCAGGAAACATTTCTACGAAAGGAACATAAGGATCAATATCGGCCATAGATCTAGGAAGCAATTGATACCCCTCATCGAAAGGAGAACTGCTATCGAATTGTGCTCCGACACCCGTTACAGAAAACGTACCCGTAGGATAACCTAAACTAAATAGATCAATATCTGCATCAATTCTTATATCGAAGGTGTCTGTACCGTCAGTCATATCAACATTAAAACCAGAGGTTCCTCCACCCCATTCATCTGGATTTACCAGGGTTAGGTTTTCTAGTTTCACCAATCTTGATTCTGTAGATTCTGAAAGGGCTGTTACTACAGTAGGTTCCATTAATTGTTCTCCACTTGAAACAAGAACTACGTCAGTAGCTACAATCTGTGTAAGTCCATTAAACTGATTAATGGCACCGAATACCTGAATTTTATCGCCCTCTGTAACCGTATAATCGAAATTGTCGCTTGCGCTAAACACCGTAATCCCATCTCCGGTATCATCCATAATGACAATTGTCAGACCGCCTGGTCTAAAATTAGGTGTATGTACCGTCCCTTCTAAAGTAAGCTTCATGTCTTGATTAATGGCTTCTCCATTTTCATTTAAAGCTTTAGCCTCAGTTATTGTGGATCCGCAGAATGATCCTCCTCCAGGATTAGCTAGTATTTCTGCGCCTTCATAAGTAACTCCAGTAGAAGTTGTTGCCTCACCCCAGTCCGCAGGGCCAGGATTCTCGAGCAATGCATCACACAATACAATAGAAGCTCCGTTTCCATCTCCTCCTGGCCATGGGGCTAGATCTTCGTATTCAACAATATCGATGGTATCTCCACCTGCTGTGGTAAGTATAATGCTTTCTCCCCTATTGTCTAGTCTTCCATCAGTCCATTGTGTAGAAGCAACACCGAGAATTCTATTCAGTGCTGCACTGTCCTGAGAAACGATTAAATAACCTCCAG
>CAZFJO010000573.1:0-1834 GCA_964518915.1 uncultured Saprospiraceae bacterium | reverse complement strand
GATTTATTGTTTGCTGAGAAATTAATTTACTACTTGATATAAAGCAGATTATGGTTACGAGCGCAACCACCTTGAGGAGTTTCGTCATGGTTTTAATTCTTAGATTCTTAAATTGGTTTTTTCAGAATTTAAATCCAGCATCACAATTACCTAATAGCTGAATTACCATCTACGTGACAAGAAGGAAGACCTGCGTTACCGCAAATGATTTTTTTTTAGAAAAGAAATGATTTATGCTCGCCGAAACTCATCGATTGTTCAGTAGAACTCATATAAGTGAAATGCGGCAATCTCTACAATGAAATACATCCTATCAATAGAGACATTGATTACAGGAATCTATGATGAGAAAATTTTTAATTCAAAAATTAAATAATGAAGGTTTCCATTACTTAAGAAAGACTTCTGGGTTCCCTTCCAGAACAAAGGCGCCCCATTCAGAGAATGGCTTATTCATTTCTTCTTTAAAGTAATACCTTGAATTATGAAGTGCGTCGCCGAGCGAATTCCCCACAGCCCACTCATTGTACAGATGGATCATAAAATCTCGGGTATTGTAATCATTGACTTTCCATAACGTCTTGATAATGGTTTCCGTTCCAGATTCAAAAAAAGACCTGGATAAGGAGAAAGTTCCTGACCCTGCAATACTTACTCCAGTTCCAGTATCACAGGCAGAAAGGATAACACAATCAGGTGTTGCTCGCTGAGCAATTTCATATCCGTAGATGGAATCCAAGTATGCTCCATCACGCACCACAATGTAGTTCTTAAATCTGTTTTCAAGATTAGTCTCTGCATGCGTTGCTAGATGTATGTAGTCAGATTCAAAGTGTCTCCATAGATTTTCTCTATTACATTCAAGACCTTCATATTTCGGAAAACCCATTTCTAATATAGTTAAGATGGAGTCTGTCTCTTGCAGGCCATATGGCAATTCTGGCAATTCCCTAACCGATAAATCTTTAATTGTAGAAGGACTTGAAAATGAAAACAAAGCTCCACCATCTATCTTATAAGAGTTCTCCTCTAGATACTCATATACATCGTAATGTCGTGTCACCTTAATATTTTCAGAAAAGTAACGATGGAATGGAATGTGATCCCAACTGCCATCGGAGAAGATAACTACTTCTTCTATCCCAGTATCGAGATCAGGCACCAATCTATCGGTACTTTCAGAATTCCTCGTATTAAGGACATTTACTTTCTTAGGATCCATTTCTTTAAAACTATATGAGTCTGCTGTTAGCACAGACAGATACTGTGCCCCTTCAAATCCAAACAATTCAACGATAGCTGCCTTATTGACTTTAAGTTTATGCTTGAGTTTTTTAAAATCTTGATCTTCTACTCCGATAGGCGAATCCTCTAATTTCATATTGATTCTGTTCTCAATATATTCTTCTATCAATGCATATGCGAGCTTAGGGTAATATTCAGAATTATAGTCTTCTACATTCTTAAAATCATTGGCCATTTGTTTTAGTCCTAGGATTTTAGAATTCTCCATTTTTAATTCATCGCTTCTTATTTTCTTCATTCTTCTTGCCTTCGTATCATGCAACAATCCGATAATAAAAGAAGGGTCTGCTTCTGTATCCTTTCCATTCACTACCTCTTGAAAAATGTTCCATGTATTGTAAGCATATACATCATCTAAGTGTGCTGTATAACTATAATCATAGATACTTGAAACCCAGTTTCTCTGCTCGACTAAAGTTTCAATCGCCTTTCTTGAATCCCCCTTATGTTGGAATAATCTTATCTTAGAATTAAGAAGGTAGTAGTAACTTATGTCTTTTACAATTTCTAAGCAATTATCATCTATAGT
>CAZFJO010000572.1:0-1837 GCA_964518915.1 uncultured Saprospiraceae bacterium | reverse complement strand
GACTTAGTTGCACCCTTGACATCTAAGGTGAAATCGTCGGTGTCGAATATTTCATAATCCGATTTCAAGTGATTCAGGGCACTGAATGTTTCATACAACCTCAGCCTTTTAGATTCCATTAATTTTTCCCACACGATGGGTTTTAAGTCTAGTCTACAATTGTCAGAAATAGAACCGTTCTGACATCTGTTGATTGAAAACTCGTATCCATATTCACCAAACTGCCAGATCATCTTAGGTCCTGGAATAGGGATGAAGAAGGTGGCTGCTAGTTCTATTCTAGATAAAGCAACGTCTATATCTCTGACATTATACCCATCCTTACTGTTTCCGAATTCAAGGTTTCTATACATCAACCGTTCTTCGTCATGCGACTCCATATAACCGATGTTATGAGGGACATCCCAGCCTCGTTCTTTATAAGAAATCCACGAAAAATCAGACTTGTTACTTTCCGTAAAACCCATGGTCCCTTCGTTGTAGTTGTGATTGTGATTTCCCCACACCATCATTCCATAAGCGGTCAATTCTGTTTCCTCTCGATTATCTGCGAAGTGCTCAAGGATCACATAATTTTTATCGTCTATTGACCAGATGAAATCCGCATAGTCTTGCAGGATTGAAATTCTAGAAGCATCATACGCAGACCAGGCACCCACATTATTAGGATTGTTGACTTGTGTAAATCCTTTGCTTAAATCGAACCTGAATCCATCTAGTTTATACTCTTCGATCAAGTACTGTAAGACTTGCTTGACGAAAGTCTTAGTTGCATCGGATTCATGATTAAAGTCGAAACCTACATTAAATGGATGTGTCGCATTCTGATTTAACCAGGGGTTATCGCTTGCAGGCCTACTAGATGATGCATCCCAGTATAGCCTGGCCAGTGGGCTCTGACTGAACGCATGATTGAAAACAACATCGACAATGACGGCTATGCCTCTTCTATGAGCTTCATCTATAAATCGCTTAAAGGCATCCCTTGTTCCATAATATTTATCAAGAGCCATATGGTAACTCGGATTGTATCCCCAGCCTATATTCCCTTCATATTCGTTGACTGGCATAAGCTCAATTGCATTTATTCCTAAAGAATCTAGATAGTCAAGTGTATCATACAGGCTATTGTAACTATGGTCCTCGAGAAAATCTCTGATCAATATTTCGTATACAATAAGTTCTTCATTTTCGGGTCTTGTGTAATCATTGTACTTCCAGTCATAGGCTTCTTCTTTAAAAGTAAAGAGCGTAAGCTGGCCTGTGGTTTCCTCTGGAAACGGCCGCAATCCTGGATACGTACTTTCCTCTATAAAACCGTCGTTACTTGAATCAAGAATAAGCGGAGAATAAGGGTCTGCAATTAATATGTCACCATCCACTAAATATTGAAAACCATATTCTTCTCCTGGGACAAGGTCGGTCACAGAAATCCACCATCTTCCTTCTCCAGACTTCTTCATGAAATAGCTCGTATCTACAGCCCAGTCATTGAAATCTCCAATAACGTAAACGAAGTCTTTTCCAGGTGCATATAACGAAAGTACAATGGTATTGTCGTCTACTTCATTGATGCCATCAATAATTCCAGACGGAATATCAGCTTCTCTTACTTCTGGATTAACCGCGAATGAAAAACTTCTTTCTTGGACTCCTGTTTCTGTAGTAACCTTATAAGCTATTACATGATTTCCACCTTCTGTAACTTCTAAATCGTACGCTAGTTTTCTCACGTCAGATGCTGAAGTCAATAAAGTCCCATTGTCTGTCAATTCGATATCAGCGAGTTGAGAAGAAATGACACTTATAGGAATTGTCTCACCGATAGATGCAATAA
>CAZFJO010000571.1:0-1837 GCA_964518915.1 uncultured Saprospiraceae bacterium | reverse complement strand
ATGCCTCCTTAGCTCAGCTGGTTAGAGCGGCGGACTGTTAATCCGTAGGTCCAAGGTTCAAGTCCTTGAGGAGGCGCTAAAAGACGCTGCTCTTAAAAGCAGCGTCTTTTTTTATATCCCTACCTTTCTCGAATTTTATATTTGTGTCTATTTAGAAGCAGATGTTTACAGAGATATTTATGCCGTTATAAGTTGATTCTTATTTAAGCTTGTCGATCGACTGTGATACACAGCATCAATTAAGCTGAAACAAGTTCCAGTTCTTCTGCATGTCTCTGCAAAACAGGTATTATAAATTCGACCAGTTGCCTCAGGTCCCATCCTATCAATTCAGCTCCTTTTCTGCATTCTTCTCGATCTACAGATGCGGCAAATGTTTTCGTTTTAAATTTTTTCATGACGGACTTGACCTTCATTCCTTCAATCTTAGTAGGTCGGATCAGCGCCGCAGCTACAATAAAGCCGGTAATTTCATCTGCTGCAACAATGCACTTATCAAGTAGTGATGCTCTAGGAACGTTCCACTTGGTATAGTGCCCAGCTATCGCATGGGCTATGACCTTTTCTCCCATATCATTAAGTTTCTTGACTATTACCTGGGGATGTTGTTCAGGATATTTCTCATAATCTGCATCGTGCAATAAACCTGTGATGGCATAGACTTCCTTATCTTCATTGAAATGGACTGCCAGCGCTTCCATTACAAGTTCTACCGTCCGTCCATGGCGTCGTAAGGAATGTCCTTCAGTCATAGAATCGAATAATTGTCTTGCTTCTTCTCTAGTCATAGTGTAGTCTGTTTCGAAGTAAGGTATAGAATTAATGGGAAATTAATTCAGCGTATGAAGGTCTAGTTTAGCCTTATAAGTTCTTCCAATCGGAATCTCTTCTCCATGAATGGTAAGATGATTCGTACTTCGAGCTGCGATATGAGCGGTATTGACTATGTATGATTTATGCACCCTTTTGAATCCTAGGTTGTCGTACTTAGATTCGATGGATTTAAGTGAGTCTAGGCTTACAATCTTCTCCTTATCCGTAATCCACATCACATATTCCCTTAAACCTTTTATGTAGAGGACGTCTTGCTTATGGATATAATGCACCTTATTGCCTTCTTTTATCTCAAGCACATCTGTCGTGATAACTGGCGGAGGAACTGCACTAGGCTCTTCTTGTTGCACATGTGACCTTGGTTGTCGAGAATAGAAATAGTAAATCGTGCTTATTACGAGGGCAAGGGAATAAAAGCTAGAACCGGATAATATCCTCCAGTAGTCGGTTACTATGTTTATTTTTCCAAGACTGGCTGTAGAGCTATATATAAACGATAAAAATAAATTGACTAGTGGGAATGTAAAGGTAAATGCGAGGTAGATAATACCTATTGAGCATAAGGTATAAAGCAGTAAATGCTTTTTCTTTAGTAAAAAAGGGATAAGGACTTTAAGGTTGACGATTACGACGAGCAGTTGAAGCCCTACAATAACGATGTTTTTAAATAGGTAGAATTCCATATCCGAGCCACTGCTCATTAAAACCGATTGTAGCAGCCAGAATAGCAACCATCCTACTCCTATAACAATAACCGACTTAAAGCTCTTTTTCTGCATATGGTTAAAAGTAATCCCCTCTAGGAATATTTACTCTGGTGTACGTATGATTAATCTTGTCGTTCGTTGAAAATGCCCATTCTTACTGCCTGTTACGGGTGCTTTTTTTCTGAATTGTCCATAGATTAACTTCAACAAATTACACACAATATGAATAAAGTTATCGTATTTCTCCTATTGCTATCCGCAGAATTCCTGATGGGGCAATCTAGTTATGAGGTAGT
>CAZFJO010000570.1:0-1844 GCA_964518915.1 uncultured Saprospiraceae bacterium | reverse complement strand
GACACTGTCTTGGACTAAGGTGTTGGTACTGATTACGTTAGATGCGCTCTGGTAGCCACCGCTTCCGGCTCCATACGTGAATAAATAGTCGTTTTCTAAACATTGATCATAGTCGCCATAATTGATGCTGTCCGGTTCTAGAAAAGTATGGAAGGACTTGATTGCGCCTTGTCCTACACCTTCAGATAAATTAAAATTATTGTCAATGACGGCTCTTCTGGGCGCTTTGATTTTTCCTAATCTATAATCTATATTACGCCTCAGGTAATTCCTGGTCAACTCCGCTTCCGATTCATTTAGTTTAGGAAGGTCAGAAAAATCTACTCTTCCCACCGGGATGTCTACAGGGGAAGGAAAGAAATTTTGGTCAAACTTCCCATCGCCAGGAATATTCTGATTTTCTTCTCGCCTTGCGGCTGCATTGTTTACAGAAGTATCCGTCCACTGTCCATCAATATCCCCATAATAACCTTCTGCGACCCAGGCACCTTCGTGATCTGGCGTATGCCCATCTATGGCAGAATTACCAGAATATGGGACGGCAACGTGACCTAGGATAAGGATGTAATCAATGGGTTTTTCTTGATTTCTATTGAGTATGACAGTCTTGACATCGGTCGGGCGATCACTTTCGTCAAATATTTCGATCTCAGTTTCGATTAACTCTTGAGACAGAACTTGCTGATACTCTTCGATCAAGTCCTCGATCGATGGGTTAAGAGAGGCTTCTACTAGGATCAACATTTTCTCTTCCACATCTTTTTTAAAATACTCATGAGCAGCATACACGTACCCAGTTGCATATTTTCCACTATTCGTTTCAATGAGTAATTCTACGGGTACATCCCATTTATTGGTGAAGGTGTAAAATGTATCTTGAACATCTAGTGCTTCTATATTCCATCTAGATGTATGGTCGATTCGATATTTAACGTTATAGCCTTCGGAATCACTTTTTCCCCTCCATGAAGCGGTTATGTATCCATCCGAAGAAAAGATAACTTCACATATAATGGATTGATTGATGTCATTGGATTTTTGTCCTTGCGCAGATACAATTGTAAAAACCCATAGAAGGCTAGCGATAAATATTCTATTCATTGAGGTTCCGTTTTATAGAGGACACCATATTCTGGTTTTATGCTGCCTCTATAACCGAAAGAACTTAGTAATGTCAGATAAATTGCAGTTTTAGAAAGTACAATAAATCATCGACGTAAAGTATGACTGATTATTTTCTAATCAATTATGACAGCTTACTGTATAAAACCTAATCTAGTTAGAAACTATAGGCAACTTAATATGTGATACGTACTCAGAAGAGTGGTGCACCTTGTTGTGTGCAATGACACCTTCTTTCTCATCGTAATTGTTGCCACCTGTATTGAGGTTACGAGCGAATCGAGGGAAGTTGCTGCTAGATATTTCTATCCGTATGCGGTGCCCTTTCTTAAAGTAGTTACTCGTAGACATAGGTGTTAAATCTAATTTATACACCTTGTCTTTTTCCATGAAGACTTCTTTTTCGTAACCTTCACGGTATCGTACACGTTGGATGGTTTCATCTAGATTATATGCTCTACCATCGGGATAGACATCTATGAGTTTAACAGTGAAATCGGTATCCTTAGCATCTGAAGAAACATACAGCGTAGATTCAATAAAACCAGATATTTCTACTCCTTCATCTAATACATCAGTGGTATATACTAATATGTCATTTCTTGTTTCCATCTGGTATTGATCATATGCGCCTCCTTGTACTGCATTTCCAGTACAACATACATTACCTCCATAAGAAGGCACCGGATTCATAGGGTCATACGTAAAACCATCTGGTGTAT
>CAZFJO010000569.1:0-1862 GCA_964518915.1 uncultured Saprospiraceae bacterium | reverse complement strand
AATAAAATAATGCAAATTGAGCTGAAAAGCTTGAATTGTTTTTCTAATTGATTTAATTCAATCATAAAATACTGTCATAAGCAAGGACCCATTCTTATATGCTTGAGAACAAACGGATAAGGATTATTGTAAAAATTAAAACTATTTATTGAATATAATGATATAGAATTCCTATTAATTACATTATCGAAAGATCTTATCGTGTCCTTGTACTGACAATAAATTGCTAATTTCGCACCCTTAAAACATATTGCACCCTTTATGATAAAGCAATTTTACCTCTATTTTTCCTTAATCCTTTTTAGTTTTCTGGCCTACAGTTGTGAAAACACAGACCCTTCATGGAAGGAAAATGCTGACCAGCCTGAACTGCTGCACTCTTCTATGAAAAAACTTACGGATGTCATCGTATACGATATCTTCTCACCTCCTGTTGCTAGTAGAAATTATCTATACCCTACTATAGGTGCATATGAAATTATGGTGTTGAAGGATAATGATTATGTAAGTCTCGCAGGACAGGTGAATGATCTATCAACAATCCCACAACCTCAACAAGAAATATGCTACGAACTTGCTGCCTTATCTGCTTTTCTAGAATTATCTAAAGAGGTAATCTTTTCTGTTGATAAAATAGATGAAAAAATAGAAGAAGTTGTCAAGATGTATGCCGAAACAGGTATGCCTAAAAAGGTTTTAAATTATTCCATTACTTATGGTTCTGAAGTTGCCAGCCATATCTGGTCATGGGCTAAAAAAGACAATTACCATGAAACCAGATCATATCCTAAGTTTAGTGTAACGAATGATCCAGGGAGATGGAAACCAACTCCACCCGCTTATCAAGCAGGTATAGAACCTTCCTGGAATCTAATAAGGACAACCGTAATTGATTCTGCTTCTCAGTTTCAGCCTGATTTTCCGACGGATTATGACATGAAGAAAGGAAGTGCCTTCTATGATGAAGTCATAGAGGTTTTTAATGCTGTAGAGAATGCAGGAGAAGAAGAAAAAGAAATTGCCAGTTTCTGGGATTGCAACCCCTTCGTAATGAATGTTTCTGGGCATGTTATGCATGCTACTAAAAAAATAACTCCAGGAGGACACTGGATCAATATTGCAGCACTTGCTTGCAGAAAAGACTCAGCATCCTTCATGGAATCAATCCATGCTTATACGGCTGTATCCATTGCCTTGTTCGATGGGTTCATTTCTTGTTGGGATGAAAAATACAGGAGCAACTTAATTCGTCCTGAGACTATAATCAATGAGTATATAGATGAAGATTGGGTACCATTGCTCCAGACACCACCCTTTCCAGAATATACAAGTGGACATTCCGTAATATCGGGTGCGGCTGCTGTTGCACTGACAGATATATTCGGAGAAGACTTTTCATTTCTAGACGATACAGAAATGGAATTCGGCTTACCGGCTAGAAGCTTCCGGTCATTTTACCATGCTTCAGAAGAAGCTGCTATATCAAGACTCTATGGAGGGATCCACTACAGACCTGCAATAGACAATGGCGTCTCTCAGGGAAGGTCTCTGGGAAAGTACATTATGTCCCAATTAAAATTTAGAAAAAGCTAGAGGACCAAGCAATTCTTAACCCTCTAGCAATCATCCTTAGGATGGAGTATTCCCTGCAGAAAGGCTTATGCTCAATGCAATCTCATTGTTTATCGCTTTATCTTGAAGACCCTCGAAAAAAGAAGGAGACCCATACTTGATTTCCCATAAGGTTCTGTCTATTGTAAACTGAGGAGTAGCAACTTTAACCATACCATCTGTTACATCGACCTGAGCCTTAAACTGTATTTCCTTAGAGATACCTTTCAAGGTTAAGTTACCATATATAA
>CAZFJO010000568.1:0-1879 GCA_964518915.1 uncultured Saprospiraceae bacterium | reverse complement strand
AAGACTTCAAGGTTATCGCTCCTGTAGTTGTACTTGATGGAGAAATTGAATAAGGCTACTTAGATCCTCCGTGTTCTTTAAGCTTACGTTGTTCTTCAATCTTGATTATTTCATCCATGATATTTTCAAGTTCTTCTGTAGGGAAGTTCTTCATCAATATCTTCTTTTTCTTGTCTAGGATATAGATACGAGGTGTTTCTGTAACATGGTACTTCACTGCAAAACCAGATTGCTGGAATGGATCTACAGTATTGATGATATTGTCCATCATATACTCTTCGTTGTATTTCCAGCAGTTCTCTATATCTCGTTTAGTACATACTGACATGACCGTTACTTCAGGAAACTTATTAGCGAATTCTACCAGAGAAGGGGTAGATTTCTTGCAATGTCCACACGTATGTGAGAAAAAATATAGTACGGTATAATCTGACTCTATATCGTATAGAGAGACTTCTGTACTATCTTGTTTTCTTGTTTTAATGTTCATGCCAGTCTTGCCGATCAAGGCAGGAGACATCTTCCTAGCGTTATCTTTTAGTTTGACTAAGGTTTCTTCTGCAACCCATGGTGCCTTTCCTTGAGCATAATACTTGTCAATAATATGAACATAGATGGCATCCATACCGACTATCTTACTTCTCCCATATTTGCCAAGGAGCGTGCTCAAGTAAAACTTAAATGCAGGCGGGTTATTCTCCATTTTACCTAAGACAACATCTACACTTTTTATTATAGTATCTGGAATCTGAGTTGTAATTTTATCTAAAAAAGTCTGTACCCTATTATCGAAAAATGGGGTTCTCAAGTTGATTGAATCAGATAAATCTATGTTGTCGAAAAAATGATTTTTGTAATAATAGTACTTTTTTGATTCTAGCAATTGAGGGTCTGCTTCATCTATATCTGGAACCCTAATTTCCATATTAGATTTAATCAATCGAGCGGTTATCGTTTCGGGATTATTGTCTACAAGTTCTTTTTGATAAGCGACAACATCTGCATTCAATTCTTTCTGTTGTTTCTTGATTTCGTCCATGTTACCTACCCCATTCTCTGAGGCTGTAGCCATCTGATTAAGCATATTCGCTTTTTTACTTTGCTCACCTATATAAGATAAGTAGTCGAAGAACAACTCATTGTCAACACTTCCATCAGCTGACAAGTCTCGTAAGTCCTCATAATCTGATTCGATGGAGAATTCCTGGTCTTTTTCATTAACCATAAATTGTATGTAATCATTCTTAGGCTTGGTAATAGCGAGGTACATTCCTGGGCTTAGAGGAGAATCTCCCTTTAGGGTAAAAACTCCCGAATCGCTGATTAACGTATCATGTACAAGTTGTCTATCTGCGAAATAATAACCAGTAACTAAGGTGTCATTCTCATAGTTATCGATGGTAATCTCTATATGATGGCCTTGTCCGCTTACACATATGTTGCAGAGAAAAACCCCTAAAATCACCCCTATTAATCGTGTTGTTTTTATCATATTTTTCATTGTCTTATCACATATGTCGAAACGGCAAAGCCGCGCTACAAGTTTTTTTACCTGATTCATTAAACATTATTTAACGGTCTCCTCTCCTATCTGCAAGTAGATAAAGCACTGCCATTCTTACTGCGACCCCATTTTCTACTTGCTGCAAAATGATGGATTGGTCTGAGTCTGCAATATCACTAGAAATTTCGACTCCTCTATTGATCGGACCTGGATGCATAATTACAATGTCCTTATCTACTTGGTCCAGTACATTTTTATTCACCCCATAATACAGGGCATACTCCCTTAAAGAAGGGATAAACTTTATGTCCTGTCTTTCAAGTTGTATTCTTAAGATATTAGCCACATCGCACCACTTGAGTGCTTTCACTAAAT
>CAZFJO010000567.1:0-1895 GCA_964518915.1 uncultured Saprospiraceae bacterium | reverse complement strand
GTCTATAATACTGTAAATGGAAATAGTATTTCATATCTTAATAAAACGCCTTATAGAGTTGCTGAAACGAAGTTATTTAAACTAATAAAAGCCTTTCTTAAAAATAAGATAAGCTTTATATTATGAACTACTAAATCAGAATTTGTTTTATTCTCAAAGTAAAACATAAGATTATATGTTCGTATAGAAATATTCTTTTGATACTAACATTACTTTTTATGTAACGCTATTTCAGGACAAGACATATACCTTAATAAAAAAGGAGTCACTATAACAGTAACTCCTTTTATATATATCGATATATTAACTTTTTATTATCTAGGTCTAAGATTAAATTCTACCCTTCTATTAAGAGCTCTTCCATTCAAACTATTGTTCTCTGATATAGGACTTTCCTCACCATAACCGGTATGACTCATTCTAGAAGAACTTACTCCTCTTCTTATTAGGTATTCAAAACAAGCTTGAGCTCTTCTTTCTGATAACAACTGATTATTGACTGCACTACCAACGTTATCAGTATGCCCAGCAATTATTAGATTGTAACCAGGGTACTTATCCATGATTGTAGATATCTGATTAAGTATTGGGTATGACTCACTCTTAAGTGTTGCCTTACCGGTATTAAATTGCACAGCTCTCATGGCTGTCTCTAATGTAGAAAGGTCACTGGCGTCAATTCCTGGACAACCATTATTAGCAACAGAACCTGGTTGAGATGGACACTTATCTCTACTGTCATCTATTCCATCTCCATCAGAATCAGGACAACCATTTAATGCTCTTAATCCAGGTCTGTCTGGACATCTATCATCATAATCAGAAACGCCGTCACTATCTCTATCTGGACAACCACTTGCACTAGCTGATCCTTTAATATTAGGACATCTATCTTCTGCATCTGGGATACCATCGCCATCTTTATCATCAGCAGGTACATCAGGACACCCGTTATTTTCAACTGTACCTTTAGTATTAGGACATTTATCC
This sequence comes from uncultured Saprospiraceae bacterium, assembly GCA_964518915.1. Lineage (GTDB taxonomy): Bacteria > Bacteroidota > Bacteroidia > Chitinophagales > Saprospiraceae > JABDLO01. The sequence goes on along the minus strand of CAZFJO010000567.1, from coordinate 905 downwards.
AGATTGTCAGGAATACCATCCATATCAGAATCGTTATCAGGACAACCATTATTTTCTTTTGTTCCCGCCATATTAGGACACTCATCATCACTATCGGAAATGCCATCACCATCAGTATCTGGACATCCTCTGAATAATGCTGTACCAGGTATCGCCGGACAATCATCTCTATAATCTGGAATACCATCGTCATCTCCATCAGGGCAACCTTTCATATCTATAGGACCTGCAATCTGAGGGCATAAATCTATATCATCTTCTAGTCCATCATTATCACTATCTATAATATCTTCGGTATCTTCCATTTTCTTCTCGACTTCTCCTGGATTACCGAATAGATAGGTAAAACCTAATCCATGATGAAGGTTATTTCTGTCTTCTGTAAATGCATATCTATATTCAGATTGCCAATTAATATAGGCATTCTCTACGATCTTGAAATAAACACCAGCTCCAAATGGAATCTGAACATTAAATTCTCCTTCATCTTCTAATTGACCTCCTACTCCAGCCATTCCATAAGGTATAATTGCGGAAGTTCGACTGTTAGTAAACATATATTGTCCAGTAACGTCTAGTCCATATACATCCTTATGAAAGCAATTTTCAATCTCTCGGTCATGGCTAGAAACAACACCATATTTAAGAGGGATTGAGAGGTTTATATTTTCATTAATACTGCGGAGGTAAGCCACTTCAAATCCATGGTGGTATGCACTAAAATTAGATATGTCTCCACCATTCTGTGATTGATAATCCATGAAAAGTGTTTTCATGCTTATACCTTGCGGGAATGCTGGATTCTGAGCTTGTAACGTAGATAGATTCATCCATGTAAATAGGATAAATACTAGAATTATTTTGTTCATGAGTCTGTAATACTTATTGTACAAAAGTACAGTTTA
>CAZFJO010000566.1:0-1896 GCA_964518915.1 uncultured Saprospiraceae bacterium | reverse complement strand
GAAATGTGGTATGTGCTTGGTTTACGATCATTTCTCATAAATAGCCCTAATTGTCACCTATAAAAAGTCCATAATACGGCCTAAATGAAAATAAAATATACTACGTCTCTTCTCAACTACTACCATACTTTAAAGGGTACATACCCTGCTCTGGCAAACTTAAGTATACACATATAGAAGACAGTAATATAAAATTATATTCTGTTGTCTGTCAATTAATTATGTAGTTTTAGTATATTATTTTGAAAACCTATCTTTGCGGCCTTAAATATTATAGACTAAGGTATGAAAGCGGTATTCAAGTTATTCGATTTACAGCAGAAGGTAGACTACAAGAACGAAGTGTTATCTGGACTTACAGTAGCACTTGCCCTTGTTCCTGAGGCGATAGCATTTGCGTTTTTAGCAGGACTGTCACCACTTACCGGATTGTATGCCGCATTTAGTGTGGGTTTGATTACCAGTATATTCGGTGGAAGACCGGGTATGATATCGGGAGCGACTGGCGCTGTAGCCGTTGTCATTGTCGCACTTGCTAAGAGTCATGGAGTTGAATATATATTCGCCACTGTTGTGCTTGCAGGTATTATACAGATGCTTGCTGGGATATTTAGATTAGGAAAATTCATCAGATTGGTTCCCCACCCTGTTATGTTTGGATTTGTCAATGGTCTAGCCATAGTCATCTTTCTTGCGCAACTGGATCAATTTAAATCACCGGATGGATCAGGTATACAACAATGGATGACGGGTGGACAATTATACTTGATGCTAGGACTGGTTTTTCTTACCATGCTTATCATCTGGGGACTTCCGAAAATAACCAAAGTAATTCCGGCGTCACTAGCTGCTATACTTACCATTTCTGCCATAGTGATTGGATTCGGATTGAATACAACGACCGTCGGAGATATGGCTTCGATTCAAGGAGGCTTTCCTCCTTTCCATATACCTGCTGTGCCTTTTAATATGGAGACCCTTTCCATTATTTTTCCATATGCGCTGATAGTTGCTGGTGTAGGATTAATCGAGAGCCTCTTAACCTTGAATCTAATCGATGAGATCACCGAGACTCGGGGAAATGGAAATAGAGAATGTGTGGCTCAAGGTGCTGCGAATTTCATCACAGGACTGTTCTCAGGAATGGGTGGATGCGCGATGATCGGACAGTCACTGATCAACATTTCTTCTGGGGCACGTGCCAGGCTTTCCGGAATAGTAGCTTCCGTCATGTTACTTATATTCATCATGTTCGGAGCACCGATTATAGAAAAGCTACCTATGGCAGCCTTGACTGGATTAATGATCATGGTTGCTATTGGTACATTTGAGTGGACAAGTCTTAAGGCATTCGGGAAGATGCCCACCCATGATGTAATCGTCATGGTATTGGTATCCTTGATTACCGTCTTTCTACACAATCTAGCATTGGCTGTATTGGTTGGTGTTATTATTTCCGCTCTTGCTTTTTCATGGGAAAATGCCAAGCGTATCCGAGCAAGAAAAAATGTAGATGAAAATGGTACGAAACATTATGAAATATACGGTCCCCTGTTCTTCGGTTCAGTTGCCGCATTCAATGATAAATTCGATGTGCAGAATGACCCTGATTCGGTAATCATTGATTTCTATGAAAGCCGAGTGGCCGATATGTCAGGAATCGAGGCCCTCAACAGAATCACTGAACGCTATAAGAAAGCAGGTAAAACTGTACAAGTAACCCACTTAAGTGCCCGCTGTCGCAAATTGCTTGACAATGCAGGTTCTATCGTGAATGTAAATGTTCTTAATAGCAATAAGGAGAAAGACTCAAGACTGACTTTTGACATGCCATAAGAAGCGACTGAATCTTGTTATCTCTTTATCTACAGATCCTCAATTCAAACGGTCCACAGA
>CAZFJO010000565.1:0-1903 GCA_964518915.1 uncultured Saprospiraceae bacterium | reverse complement strand
AACAAGATGCCTTCCATGAATTCTTCATCCCTTACCCCAACGATTACGTAACCCTAGAACGAGGATCCAATGGCACCAATAAGCTTCAGAGAATCTTCATTGCCTACGAATCTGCACAATACGAAAAAGCGCTGGAACTGCTTATAGATTTCGATCCCTTATCAAGCAATCCCCAATTGAGTTTCTATAAAGCAATCTGTATGATGGCTGTCGGAAAAGAACAGTCCGGCATAGCTGTGATGGAAAACCTCCCTAGAATTCCTGCCATCGACCCCAATGCTAAACCATGGTTCCTAGGCCTGGTTTACATGAAAATAGGAGATAAGCAGAGAGCTGCACAGAAATTTCAAGCAGTCCTAGATGGGAACTCTCCTTACCAGAAAACCAATGCTGAAGAATTGTTGAAAAAAGTGGAGCAGTAAAGGCAACCAACCCCATATTCTTACAACTACTTTTTCTTTACAGGAACACGGACAAGGGTTCCGTCCCAGGCCATTACAAGATGTGTGGACCCGTCTTCTTGATTGTCAAATGTTATGGTGAATGCTTCTACTTCACTCTCCACAGATTCAGGAATCCCTTTGGTAGAAAATATATCTTTGCTCGCGTCTCTGCGGTAAGCGCCCCATTGATTCAATTCTGAATTGAGGATGACTAGCCACTCAGATTTACCCGGTTTCGAAAACAACGTATAGGTCCCTTTCATTACCATTTCATCGCCGAAAATTACATCCTGGTAGAAGGTTATTTCAGTTCCTTCATTGGCACCTGTTCTCCAGATACGATCGTAAGGAACCAGATCTCCGAATACCTTTCTCCCATTTTTCAGCGGACGAGAGTATACAACCTTGGCGATGGGAGGCGCTCCTCTTTCTAGTCTATAGTACGCAGCATCCATGGGACTCTTGTCTAATTCTGGCAAGTTCTGTGATAGACCCGCAAGGGAGAATGAAACCATGAATATTATACCTGAGAAAAGCGACTTTGCCATAGCATATGATTTATAAAGAGTTGTAATATATTCTATAATGTATACCTACATATGAAAGTTGTATCAGGAGTGATAAGGTCATGTTAAAATATTGAGAGCAGGTATGGTGAGCCCCTTCTGATACTAGAATTCTCCCGTACTGAGCATAACCAGGGTGCACGCTTCGTATACTTCTATTCCTTCCTTTTTCGCTTTCGCAAATAGGCGGCGATTCTCAGCACCTGGGTTGAAAATAATGCGATTAGGGGATAGCGAAAGTAGATATTCTTCATGCTCTTCTTGGCGTTTTTCTCCCATATACATCGTAATGGTATCTACTTCCTTTAATTCTGGGTGTCCCCTAAGAACAACGATATGATCTACCCATCCTGCCCTTCCGCCGATAGATACTACGGGATGTCCTTCTCGGGCCAATCTCTTAATGGCTTTGTGTGAGTACCGCTCAGGATTCAACGATCCGCCAAAGACTAAAGTTTTTTTCTTACCTTCCATGTGCATTTTAAAACCTATGATAATGATGATAACAGCGATTAAACGATTACCATTTCGTACCCTATTATTAACCTGTACAACCCTGTTTTGGTTCGGATGTAAGCAAGATTCTTCTTCAACTGCAACTCAAGAAAAATCAGAAGAGGTTGTTAATCCATCTTCTGAGATGTTTGGATTGTACGATTTTGCGCAAGCGCCACAAGATGGAGTAGACTCCTTACTAGCTAAGTATACTCCCTTTACCTTAACAACCGATGTCGCAGCCCTCACTGACAACGAAAAAGAAATCATCAGAAAACTGATGCAGGCTGGAAAAATTGCCGATGATCTATTCTGGTATCAAGCCTATGGAGACAAAGACGAATTTCTCAAGGGTGTGAGCGACGATAGATTGAAAGCATACGGAATCATCAATTATGG
>CAZFJO010000564.1:0-1914 GCA_964518915.1 uncultured Saprospiraceae bacterium | reverse complement strand
ATGCCTCCTATGGTTATGAAACCAGGTGAGACTTTCAATTACAGCAATTATGCATTTGGTTTCCTAGGGTATTTAATAGAAATCACTTCTGGGGTACCTTATGCCACTTATATGAAAGAAAACATTCTGGACCCGCTGGGCATGAACTACAGTACATTCCATGCTTCGCTTCCCCCAGAAATAGATCGAAATAAAGCGCATCCTTATAATTATGAAAACGGAAAGCAAGTAAAACAGGTCCGACAAGCCCTCGGTCTTCCGGCAGCGAGTAGCTTAGAGACTACTGCAACGGATATGGCTGCATTTATACAAGCCATGCTTGATCCCACCATCCTTGAAGATAAGAACATCATCAGCAAGAAAAGTTATGAGTTGATGATCCATCGGAATTTCGCTCCATCAGAGCTTCCAGAAGCAATGGGTTATCCATGGTTTCACACAGTAAAAAATGGATATGCTAATCTACAACACAGCGGAGGTGTCCGTAGCTTTCTTTCTAATTTAGACATCATTCTTGAAGCCAAAACTGGTGTGTTCGTCTGTCATAGCAATCGGTACAATTCACCATACTTCGGATGGGAAGTAAGTGCTGCTGTATGGGATACCCTACTTGTTCCTAGAACCCATCAATTATCGCAAGATCATGCCTCTCCTATACCCACCGAATCCCTTGTAGGCACATACAGAAACAAGAATTATACACAATCAACATTTGAAAAAGCGCAAGCGATTATCACTGGTCAGGAAGAAGAAGTAACTGTACAAGCAATAGATGCTGAAACAATAAAGATTAATAACATGGCATTCAGAAGAACAGGTCCTACACAATTCAGAGATACAAGAGAAGGTTCTAACTGGGTGATTGGTTTCACTACAGAAAAAGGCAAACCCCAAGATCTAGTAATGCCTAGAGGTGTCTTAAATCAATATGGAAAAATATCTTGGTACCAGAAGACCATAATGAAGCAGGTTTTACTGGGATTAAGTTTAATGATGGGTTTTGTAGCTATTTTTCTCTATCTGTTTAGAAAAAAATACAAGACACGAAACATCAAGTGGATGACCGCAATTGCAGGTGTCCTAGCAACATCCTTCATTGCCTTACTTGTCACGTACTATATGACCGACACCTTAAAATATGGTGTACCTATATCGTATAAAATTCCTATGATAATAATCACCCTATTTTCAATTCTAGGCTTAAGCACTCCTTACTTCTTGTATAGAATAATTGCTGAAAGCGGGTGGAAGAAATCAGCCTACCCTATTCTACTTGCAGCATCAATAATAGGGATGATTATTTTCTACTACAACTTAAACCTGGTAGGGATGAAATGGTAAATTAACCACACAGAAATTTTAAGACTTGATAAGCATATCACTATACGATGTGCTTATCAAGTCTGCCTTATTGATGCCTAGGTAATCGGTATAATAATCACATTGTTCTCGCAGTTCTTTTTCGGATCTTTTTCTATCTATGTCTATGGCTTCTACTTCCACATAAGAACCTAATCCCTCGACTTGATCAAAGTGAAATTTTACATTGTCGATAAAGTAGATTTTTCTTGACTTTTTAACAACAACTTTTACACCCAGTACCTTCGTTAAAATGGCAAGAATATTTTCGTCAGGACTATGCTTGTACAATAAAATATCTGATCTCTTAGATGAAGAAGTATCAGACCTGATGTAATGGATGAGTGCATTTTCTATGTTGCCTCTCCTTAATTTAAGCCTTCCTTCTGCAACATTGAAGTATATATCTTCTTGCAGATCTATCCCTTGAAAATCCGGTGACAACTTATGAAGCAACTGTTCTTTCTCATCTATATTCTCGACTGTTGCCTTGATCTCAACATTAATGATTTCTATCTTATCCTTATTCATACCGACTAAGGTAACAAGCATACT
>CAZFJO010000563.1:0-1915 GCA_964518915.1 uncultured Saprospiraceae bacterium | reverse complement strand
AATCCTTCTTCTATGATTCTCCATGCAACAGAACCAGAATAAAACAATCCATATTGTGTAGAAGTACCAAATCTAGATGATCCATCATAACGTAAAGTAGCATTTACAATGTACTTGTCTTTATGGTCAAATTTAGCTGATCCGAAAAACCCTTGTCTTCTATTAGTTGAAGATGTACCTGCTACAGAAAATGGTGTAGATGCACTATTCAAATTAAGGAAACTTGGATCTGCAAATCCTCTACCTGTTGCATCAAATAAACTCCAATCTTCTCTCTTATACTCATATCCACCCAATAGATTTAAATTGTTATCATCATTGAGTTCATAATCATAATTTAATGTAAAGAAGGTATTGTAATTTACAGCAATCCTATCTCTGTTAAAGATCTGACCTCCCCATGCATCTCTGAAAAATGGAATACTTGTAGGTCTTGAGTTAAGGTCTCTGTTATTAACAAAATCTAATCCGAATGAGAATCTAGCTGAAAGGTTTTCTACGATGTCATAGTTTAACCCTAAACTAGAAATTGTCTGCCATGTTCTACCTAAACGTTTAACATTTTCAGCATTCTGTAATTCGTTGAAATTGAAATTATGTCCTTCTCCATTAGTAGGGTAAGCATTGTAGTCTCCATTTTCATCCAGTGCTGGAGAAGATGGAATAGACCAGAATGATGGTCCAAATGGACAATTAACGAAAAAACCACCATCACAAGGAGTTCCTTCTTGCTCTATCCATGACATGGAAGTTCTTAGATTTAAACCAAGCTTGTCAGAAAGATCTGCATTCAAGTTGAATCTACCAGTAAGTCTTTCCCATTCGTTGGTAATGATCTGACTTTCAGAAAGGTTGTATGAGAATGCAGAATAGTAATCTACTTTATCTGAACCTCCACTAAATGAAAAGTCAGCTGTTCTAAGAGATGAATTGTCGTTCCATAGAACATCTACCCAATCCTCGAAAGGAAGGTTAGGATCATTAGGATCTCCATATAATTCTACAGCTCTTTCCGCAGATAATCCAGCATTGACGTAAGCGTCTTGTCTGATCTGAGCGTACTGCTGAGAATTCATCATTTCATATAAGTTGATTGGCTGAACTACCCCTTCTTGATATGATAATGAATATTGAGGCTTTCTATCTCTTTTACCAGATTTCGTTGTTACTACGATGATACCATTGGCTCCTTGAGCTCCATATATCGCAGTAGAAGATGCATCCTTAAGGATCTCGATTGATTCGATATCGTTAGGGTTAATTGAAGAAAGTGGGTTAGCCGTACCTTGACTAGACTGCCCTGTTCTTCCCATCTGTACACCATCGATGATAATCAATGGATCATTACTGGCAGAAATAGATCCAGTTCCTCTAATTCTAATAGTCGCTGCACTACCTGGTGCACCACTATTCGTGTTGATAAGTACACCAGAAGCTTTTCCCTGGATAGCTCTATCAAACGATTGTACGGGCAATCCTTCTATCTCTTCAGCTTTAACACTGGTAATAGAGGATGTAATCTCCCGTTTTAATTCTGTACCATATCCTACGATAACAACTTCTTCTAGAAGTCTACCCTCTGACATAGTAATGGTGTAATCCGACAATTCTGTCAGAATGATTTCCTGGGTTTCGTACCCAGTGTAACTAATTACCAATACAGTACTGCCATCTGGAACATCAATGGTAAATAAACCATTAATATCCGTGATAGCCCCCGTGTTGGAATCTTTTACCTGAACATTGGCTCCAATGAGTGGAATACCGTCGGTGTCCTCAATCATACCTGTGATGGTACGCTGAGCTGAAAGTGAACCGACTGTAAGCAACAGCGAAGCCAGAAAGGCGTAGAGTAATTTCATGCTACTTTAGTTTTTATTATTGTGAATGAAAGTATAACGTTATGTTAACGATT
>CAZFJO010000562.1:0-1924 GCA_964518915.1 uncultured Saprospiraceae bacterium | reverse complement strand
ACATGACCGAAATTGTAATATCTATCCCCATAAGAATAGATGGCTTTATCTGTAGACAACATATATCTTCCGGCTACCATGCTTACATACAAGTGTGGGTTGTAGCTGCTGCTGGCAGACTCTATATGAACCTCGGTAAAATAGGATAACCACCTTTTCCAGGCTGGAACCACAGGCCTTGTAGACATAACCTTAGATTTAAGGACAGAAAGGTAAGATTATTATAGGTTTTATTCTTTCTCCCACACCCTGAATTGAGCGGTAGAATAGAATATGTGTTTGAGGATTTTTTCATCTTCTGGAGTCATGGAGCGTCCACGACGGATCATAACACGTTCTGCTGTTTCTAGTGCTTTCTTTAATTGATATGTTTTGAACCCTGACGATCCTCCCCAAGCGTATGAAGGAACATAATTCCTAGGGTAGCCAGAGCCATAGATGTTGCAATATACACCGACCACCGTTCCAGTATTAAACATTGTATTGATTCCGCACTTACTATGGTCACCCATAATTAAGCCGCAGAATTGTAGCCCTGTTTTCTCGAATCGTTCTGACGAGTAGCTCCATAGTTTTACCTCATCATAATTGTTCTTAAGATTAGAGTTGTTAGAATCTGCGCCTATATTACACCACTCTCCTAAGACTGAATTGCCTAGAAATCCATCATGGCCCTTGCTAGAATAGGCAGAAAGTATCGAGGTATTGATTTCTCCACCAGCTTTGCAGTGAGGACCTATTGTTGTGTTGCCATAGATCTTAGCACCCATTTTCACCGTAGCGTGCTCACATATAGCAACTGGACCTCTCAATATAGAACCTTCCATGACCTTGGCGTTCTTTCCTATGTATATCGGACCCTCAGCAGCATTGAGAATAGAAAATTCTATCCGAGCACCCTCTTCAATATATATGTTCTCAGGATGTGCAACTTGATTAGACGGAGAGATTTCCATAGAATCAGACTGGAGTGTCAGCAGGTGAAAGTCCTTTTTTATTTCTTCACCATTGTATCGGAATAAGTCATAGGGTCTGATAATCTGGTGGAACAATCCTTCTATTTCACTTACGTCTTTTCCACTAAGATTGTTTTCGGTATTCTCTTCAGACAACGCGGCCATCTGTTTCTTACTCAACCTAGCTGCCAGCAACTCGTCATCCGCAAGAATGGCTTCTCCTACCTGTAACTCCTTGATAAGTTTTAATAATTCCTCTGAGGGAAGAATGGTACTGTTGATGATGATGTTGTCATCTTCTATGTGCAGGGGGTATTTTTCAGCCAGAAAATCCTGAGTGATAAAAGAAGCTTTTGTTCCGAGGTACTTCTCCCATTTTTCTCTTATATTAAGAATTCCTACACGCAGTTCACATATCGGTTTCGTGTAAGTAAGTGGCAATAATCCCTGCCAGTTATCATCGTCAAATAAAATGAGGTTTAACATAAGCACATAAAAAAAGCCCTCATAGAGGGCTTATGTTTAATTTTATTTTATTCAGCAGCCTGCTCTGGCTCAGGGTCTGGTGTAGACTTCTTGAACTTAGCAAATTTCTTATTGAATTTATCAATACGACCTGCAGTATCTACAAACTTCATTTTTCCAGTGAAAAATGGATGTGATGCAGAAGAAATTTCCAACTTTATAAGTGGATATTCGTTGCCATCTTCCCATGTAATCGAGTCTTTCGTCTCAACACATGATTTAGTTAAGAATGAGTAGTCACAAGAAAAGTCCTTGAAAACAACCAGTCTATAATCTTTCGGATGTATTTCGTTCTTCATGGTGTATTTCTTTTTGAAATCGGAGTGCAAAGATAAGAGTTATTTTTCTCATATGCCACATAAATATCGTTAATTTTCAGGCAATTTGCGGTACAGCAATAAAATTACACATCCGTACATAATCCTTCTCACATAGTAGTATAG
>CAZFJO010000561.1:0-1938 GCA_964518915.1 uncultured Saprospiraceae bacterium | reverse complement strand
CTCAGAGTTAAATTTTTAAAAGACAGCTCTGATACATATTTACTAGATTATGATTCCCCGATTGATCTATTCAGTCATGGAATGCGATAAAAGGTGCTTTGATATCAACTACTTCAGGGGTTATAAGGAAAATGAATTTATTTATAAAAATAACCATCGAGTTGATGACCATTTGCCGGAAGGCTATATTAATAAAATGATAAACAGCTTCACTAAGACCACCGATCTATGAATTTTCGGAAAAGTTATCTTAATGCTGTATTTTACTACTTAAATAAACCTCCACAATGAACCTATTGAGAATTTCCATTGGTTGCATACTTACTGCATTGTTACTGGTAACGGCATTAAGCTCCTGTCAGAAAGTCGAGAACAGAGAAGAAAACAAGGCTGTTCATATGGCTAAAAGGTGGCATCATGACTCCTTATATATCGCGGATCCAGAGACAGGAGAAATCTATATCGAGAATGTAGTAGAAGCCATCAATAATAGAGAAAGAAATTCTGAAAGAAATTCTGTACTTACATTTACAGAAGTCGGCCCCAATAATATTTCAGGAAGGGTCAGAGCCTTACATGTTGACTACAGTGACCCTACAGGCATGACACTGTGGGCCGGAGGTGTATCTGGAGGATTGTGGAAATCCACCGATGGTGGAATAAACTGGAATAAAATCAATGATTTTCTACCTGTCTTATCTATCGGATCTATCGGACAGGATCCTAATAATCACCAGATTTTCTATGTAGGTACAGGAGAAGGATATGGTGCAACAGGAGGAAGAGGAAACGGAATATACAAGTCTACAGATGGAGGGAATACTTTTAGCTTATTGAGTTCAACCGATGGCTTGTCTTCTTTTAACTTTATTGTAGATATTGTCGTGACTCCAGCAAGCACTGTTATTACCGGAAATCAATCTAGGTTCTGCAATCGCGGCGGTGTATTGAGGTCAGATAATGGAGGTGCATCATGGGCTATATTTCAAGATGATGACAATTGTTCGACAGTGGATGGTGCGGTAAATTTTGTTTCCGATTTAGAAATGTCATCTGGAGGGAGGATATACGCTGCCTTCGGAGGATTCGGAGACAATGATGGAATATATGTTTCTACCGATAATGGATTATCCTGGGCTGAAATCTATACTGCTCTGGAAGGAGAATCAAGACTAGAAATTGCCATTTCTCCCTCTAACCAAGACATCTTATATATGTTGATAGATAACACCAGTGGGGACGAAGTGCCCATAATTAAGAAAAGTATAGATGGAGGACTAGAATGGGAGACGCTGTCCACGCCTCAATGGATTCCTAACAATAATTGCAACATCCAACAAGACAATTGGGGGGGAGGAAATACGTGGTACAACTTAATTGCAGCGGTTAACCCTACTAATCCTGACCATGTCGTTATAGGTGCCATAGATTTATTTCAGTCGCTAGACGGAGGAGAAACATGGGATCAGATTTCAGCTTGGGCAGCTAATTGCATTCCTAATATGCACGCAGACCAACACAACATAATCTTCAGGGAAGATGGAGAAATCTGGATAGCAAATGACGGTGGAATATATCTCTCTTCAGAACTTGCCAGTGGAAATCCTACCTTCCAGTTTCTAGGCAATGATCTGAATGTTACACAATTCTATTCTTGTGAATATGAACCCGAGAGTGGTTCAGATTATCTCATAGGAGGAACTCAAGATAATGGCACAATACAATTACAATCCCTATCTAAACAGACTGGAATTATAGTTTCAGGTGGAGACGGAGGTCATACACATATAGATCAATCAGATCCTGATTTCCAGCTCACTTCTTTTATTTTCAATGAGTATTTCTTTACAGAAAACAAGTGGAATACCGTCAGAAAAACCAAGCTTAATGACAAGGGAAGATTTATCAATCCTACGGACCTCGATGATGACAGAAACT
>CAZFJO010000560.1:0-1939 GCA_964518915.1 uncultured Saprospiraceae bacterium | reverse complement strand
CCACAAGTTGCTCCAGTGGCCATCCAGCAAGCAAGATTCCTTGCTAAATCATTTAAGAAAGGTTTCAAGAAACCATTTAGTTATAGAAACAGAGGGTCCATGGCGACGGTCGGAAGAAATAAGGCTGTAGTCGATATGCCCTCGTTTTCGTTTTCAGGATTTACGGCTTGGGCGATGTGGTTATTCGTTCACCTTTTTTCAATTATAGGAACGAAGAATAAAGTCTTCGTTTTTCTTAATTGGTTGTGGAGTTATTTCACCTATGATCAGTCCTTACGATTAATCATAAATCCTAAACGCCGGAATAATAAAGAAGAATCGAGCTAAGTGTTCCACTTAGAATGATCAGTAGAATTTAAGAGAAAGGATCGGATTTAAACGGAATTGCTACCTCCCCAGTATCTTGTAAAGATATATGGTATTTCTTGAAGTATAGATCATAAAAAAACCCATGGTTTCAGGACCTACCACCTAGGATAACTGAAACCATGGGTACACATAAATTATAAAAGGGTTTATACTCAGAAAGTATAATTCTTTAATCGCTTCTTTTTCCGAAACAGCGTTTCTCTAGAAGGCAAGAGATATATTTAGATCGAATTCATCGTAAATCGTTTTATCTCCTAGGTTATCGAAGAAAGATCCACTTCCATATCTGATATCGAAGTCTGATCTGTCGATTTTTAAACTTGTAGATGCAACATTGTTATTTACTACGGCATCGAATTTTATTTCTTTAGTTGTTTCCTTTATGGTTAAGTCTCCTATGATCTTGTATTCACCTGTTTTTCCTCTTGAAACAACTTTCGTAATCTTGAATTGCGCTGTCGGGAATTTCTCAACACCGAAGAAATCTGCCGACTTCAAGTGTCCTTCAAGTTTTTTACCTCCTTTATTAGGTTCTAAATCCTTTACTGTTATTGATGTCATATCTATTGAAAAACCTCCACCTGTGAGGACATTATTTTCGTCGAAATTTAGACTGCCTTCTTTTACATCAATATTCCCATTGTGAGAACCTAGAACCTTATGTCCCATCCACTCAACAGTGCTTTCTGCAACGTTTATTTTCTTTTCTGTAACTGGAGGATTTATAGTTGCCAGCTGTCCGCTCATGGCAAATGAAATAATTAGAATAAATAAATTCATGATTAGTTGATTGTGTATATTAATTTGTTATAACAAGTAAATAAAGAAAAATCGGTTTCGTTCAAATGAAAACCGTTAAATATATAATAAGATATTAAAGGAGGGCAGTGGCAGGACAAGCCTAGAATTGTCTACTTGTAATTGAGCTATTGCAATACTTAATCAGTAACCCGTAAGTTCCCATTCTAATCTAGCTTGCGGTGTATGCAAGGATGATAACCGCTTTAATAATTCTAAGTGTTTCAGAAGTTGATCTGGAATATTTTTTTGAAAGTGTGCTTGTACTTGTGCTTGAGGAGATACGAACTCCATGATCGATTCTACCGGACTTTTTTCTATTCTTGGGTATTCTAGAAGGTCATAATCATCGATATCGGCAGCGCCAGCAGCAACTGCTATGGCATCAGAAAGACTTCCGAGTTCATCCACAAGACCTACATTAAGTGCATCTTCTCCAGACCATACACGTCCTTGGGCGATTTCAAGTACGTCCTCAGTAGACATATTCCTACCTTCAGATACTACTTCTATGAATCTCGAATAAATTTCATCCGTGTATTTCTGCATAATTTCGTTTTCTCGATTGGTAAGTTTCATTACATTGGAAAACGACCTTGAGAGCTTCTGAGTAAGTACTGTATCGTAAGCGATGCCTATTTTGTCATTCAATAATTCATGTACATCTGGGAACATGCTATAGACTCCTATGGAACCAGTTATGGTAGTCTTCTCGCACAGTATGGAATCTGCATATGCAGATATATAATACCCGCCTGATGCTGCATATCCG
>CAZFJO010000559.1:0-1946 GCA_964518915.1 uncultured Saprospiraceae bacterium | reverse complement strand
TTGCAGAATAGAACATCGTAGGTAGCTGGTCTGTCTCCTATAGTTATACTCCACTCTAGCAACTTACCGATATCACCTTTTTCTAAATCAGAAATGATAAGGAACCATGATCCATTGAGGTTTTGGCCGTTGTTAAAATACTCAATTCTTCCCTCAGGATGATATGAACCATTGAAGCGGTGAGAACCATTGATAATGCTTCCATTAAAACCATTCTGCTCAAAGCAGGTTTCATAATATCCGTAATGCATCGGATCATCGTTTCTATTACTCAGCCATACAAGAGTACCTGAAGGAGATAATAATTCAATTTTTAAGTCTCTAGTTTTCCCATGCCTTATATGGATACAGATGGTCTCAACCCCATAAGAAGATGAACTGGTCTCTGGCAATCCATCTACTGATAATTCAAAAATCGTAGGAGAAAGTTCATCTTCATAATCTATAATAATCCCCCCGTCTCCTCTGAATGTCTGAGCCAAAATAGGTGATGTAAAAGAGAATACTAAAAAGGAAAAAAAAAGTACTAGCCTATTCAATAATTACCAATTTTTCTGTGAAAATTTTATTCTCCATAACAACCTCAATAATATAAGATCCTTTAGAAAGACCCAATTGGTTAAGATCAAGATATGACTCATACTTGTCTGTTATTGCTCTGGTCATCAATTTACGACCATCCATGTCATAAAGAGATACAATTGTAGGCTTTGCTTTCAAGTTCTTTACATAGACTTTATCAATTCCAGTAACCGGATTAGGGTAAATCTCTACATTTACGGAGTGCTCTGATAAGGAAGATGATAATATTTTATTATGGTATTCAACTGAATTATCTAGGTCTATTAATTTTAGTCTATAATACCTTATACCTTCTTTTCTTTCTATCCTTGAAGATTGATATATAGAGTTTCTTCCTTGACCTTCTACAGTAAGAATTGTGTTAAATGTTGCCTTATCCTCACTTTCTTGCAGGTCGTAATGAGAAAAATTAATTTCTTCTCCAGATTCCCAGTTAAATATCAGATAGTCATTTCTTTCTACTAAACTAAAGGATACTAAGTCGACAGGGAGTACAGTAAGACAAGCTGGAGTATTAGTAGCCCCGGATTGACAATCTGTTCCATCGATACCACCATCATTTAGATTATGTGTCGACGTACCATCTAAGTTACACGCAGAAGCACTGAAATTATTTATATCACAATTAAAGGTAGTAGCGAAGTATGTCCCACTACTGGTATTATTAGACTCGATAAGTGTAATTGTAGGGGCAGTAAATACGTTGCTAGTAGTTGACATTCCATATTCACCTCGCAACTGTATAGAGTTACTTGCATCTACTGTTCCGCTTCCCGTAACAGGCGGCCTACTCAAGAAATCGACCGCTATAAAAGCTCCATCATTGACAAAAACCTGGCCTTTATCCCCAACAAAAAAGCCACAAGAATTATTAGGCATTCCACTACAGTTCGTAGCAGTTGATTCCATTACACCTGTTGCATTGTTGGTAACAACTCCATGTAAGTAAATGTTTTCTGCAATTAACTGATCATTATTAATAAAAGTAGCTTCGTCTATTTCGAATGTTGCACCTGAAGTGATATCGCCATTGTTAACGAAGACATCTCCATTTCCTGAATATTTAAAGTCATTGTTTCCCAGAGTCAGATTGCCATTGTTGGTTATGGTAAAATTTCCGTTTATAGAAAGATTCACAGAACTACTTGGAGCCCATGTTCCACATATGGTTAGTGATCCTCCATTCGAATTTGGCAGACTGCCTGTATAGGTGTCTCCACTGGAGATACAAAAATTATTCGCCCCGTTTTGGTCATAGCCAGAGGTGTTAGTGTTAAAACTGCTTCCAGATAAATTAATTCCTGAACAAGGACAAGTCTGGGTATACATAGCAGATTCTGTTAACACCATTAGCAGGATTACAA
>CAZFJO010000558.1:0-1950 GCA_964518915.1 uncultured Saprospiraceae bacterium | reverse complement strand
GACAAAATCAAGAAAACACTCGCATTGAATACACCTAAAAACAAGTATATGGTTATAATGAATGAAGCCAGTAATACTGCTCCTCTGAACTTATGAGATACAAAAGAATGCATTAAAAATGTAAGTGCAAATATAGGCAGAATAAAAGGCACTCCTAAATCAGCCTCGATCTGAAAAACAATAGATACAGCGGACATCATCAGCAATAGGATAAAAATAAAAATTCGCGTTCCTATACTGGCATTATGAGATATAGTAGATGTTGGTTCCATGAAGCTTAATTAATAGTCAATAGACTAACTTTCTTAATAAAGCAATAATAGGACCAAGATAATTATAAGTAGCAATAGTTTATCAATAAAGATTATTAGCGAATCTAAATAGGTTAAACTAATCTATTTACAACAATGATAATTATAAAAACAATACGTGTTGATTCTCTTTACTTCTAGTTGCATTTTATCGGACAACCAACTTCACATCCCTTGATGTCTCCTTGCCGATTAGTTTCACTAGGTAGACTCCAGACAGGTTTTCTAGTAAAACACCTTCATTGTTTTTCACAGAAGTAAAAGTAGTGATATGCTTTCCTCCTACAGAATAGATTTCTACATCTATAGACGACTCGCTCTCCGGCAAATGAACATAAAACAATCCATTATCACTAGGATTAGGATATAGGTATAGATTCGTATCATTAAGATCAAGGGTAGAGGTTGTTCCTTCCATAGCGATTACAATTTCTCTATCCTCTGTTACATCAATTTCTCTCGTGATTTTCTCTCCATCAATACTTACAGTGACTACATGCTTGCCCTTAAACGGTCGGAAAGCTACTGAACCATTATTGTCAGAATTAAGTGTTTCACTCGTCCACCATTCTTTAAAAACTTTATCTATAAAAGCTTGTCCAGAAGGCTTAAGATCCCAGTTTTCATAAAACATAGGCGCGTTGCCCTTCCAGTGATTCCCATCCCAGAACCCCCACATTATAAAAGCTTCAACTGCAGGATGTGAGAAAATAATGGTGAGAAAATCAGACATATAGTCTGCCTGAACATCTTCATCTACAGCATCATTTATATCATATTCAGTAATTTTTATCGGCACACCATAACGATCATGAAATTCTGTAAAGGTGTCATATATCTTATTTATAGAAGTCGGAACAGAACCTATGTGACACTGAAATCCTATTCCATCTATGGATTGATCACTTGTATTTATTTCATCAAGAAAAGTCTTGTATCGATTCACTGTAGAAGAACCAGATCCTCCCCCTGATAAGACTATAAAATCATTGATGTACAATTTTAATTCTGGATCTCGATTCCTGATATTCTGAAAAATCTCTGGATACAATTCTCTGCCAGTAGAAAAATTAGGATCATTACGAAATGAATTTTCTAAATCGCGGTTCGTCGTAATTTCATTGAGAACGTCCCATTCTTTTATTAAAGTAGACAAGACTGGATGCTCTATCATTTCTTCAATACGTTCATCCAGTCTGGTACGGATATACGAAAGGTTGTTTCTATTGGCCGAAATATCATCTGGTAGATTGGTAAATCCTGGCCAGATCAGCGTATGCCCTCGCATCTCGATGCCTTCGTTATCCAACCATTCAACAGCACTGACTGTTTCGTCTGGTGAACCTATCCACTCTTCTTCCCATCCATCCCATTTCAAGGCATTCTCTGTTACCCCTACATTAAAACCATGTCCTTGTCCATCTAAATCTGTAACCTTATCGATATATGTCTGATCGAAACAATCGTTTCCTGGAAACCTACAAGTAACGAAAGCCGACCCAAAACCAAAATGGTGAGATTGCATTTCGATACTTACCTCTGCTCCCGAAACAGGCTTACCGCTTCCATCAACTATTGAAATCGTTACATCAGATTTTCGCAACATTTCAATTCTATCTGCTGCCCCACTCCTCCATTC
>CAZFJO010000557.1:0-1955 GCA_964518915.1 uncultured Saprospiraceae bacterium | reverse complement strand
CAATGAACTTTTTTTCATTTCGCACCCCTTGCTTACAAAGGGACTGCAAAGATAGCACCCTTAATATAAATTGCAAGCCTTATGGGAAGAAAATTTTTAAATATTTTTTCTCATATATATATGTCTATCATTTCTAATGTATTCTTCCTTAAGGCACATATTTTATTATTCATTTTCCTATATGTTTTGCTTTACTTTCCTCTGATAATTATAGACCTTGTGCTTTATTAATCAAGTGATCTGGTTATTAATATTGCTTCAATCTCAATTTTCATATCAATCAAGAATAAATAAAATCACTTATGAAGAAGTATAATTTCTATGCCGGACCTGCCATCTTACCTCAAGAGGTATTGAAGCAAGCAAGTGAAGCAACAAGAGAATTCAATGGCATCGGACTTTCTCTTTTAGAAATATCACATCGTTCTAAAGAAGTAGTAGCTGTTATGGATGAAGCCAGAGCCCTGGTATATGAGTTGCTAAATATCGCTGAAGAAGATTTCGAAGTATTGTTTCTTACTGGAGGCGCAAGTTCACAGTTCTACATGGCTGCCATGAACTTACTAGATAGCGATGCAACCGCTGCTTATATTGATACAGGTAGCTGGTCTACTAAAGCGATAAAAGAAGCTAAGCTTTTCGGTAACATCGAAGTAGTAGGGTCTTCTAAGGAAAGCAACTTTAACCACATCCCTAAAAACTTAGACCTTAATAAGGGATACGCTTATACGCATATAACAAGCAACAATACCATCTTCGGAACAGAATATCATAGCTTGCCTGATACGGACACGCCTCTTGTAGCCGATATGTCTTCTAATATTTTTTCTAGACCAATCGACGGAAACAGGTATGGAATGATCTATGCCGGTGCACAGAAAAACATGGGGCCAGCGGGAGTAGCCTTAGTCATTATAAGAAAAGACATGCTCGGTAAAGTATCTAGAGAAATCCCAACTATGCTAGACTACCAGACGCATATAACCAAGGCTTCTTCATTCAACACACCTCCTGTGTTTCCGATTTACACTTCTATGCTGACCTTGAGATGGATCAAGGCTCATGGAGGCGTACAAGCAATGGAGAAAATGAACATAGAGAAAGCGGAATTGCTGTACAATGAAATCGACAACAACCCTCTTTTTTATGGAACCGCGGAGAAGGAAGATCGTTCTAGAATGAATGTATGTTTTCTTACCACGGCTACGGATAAAGAAGCAGACTTCTTAAACATGTGTGATGATGCAGGTTGTGTAGGTGTAAAAGGCCATCGTTCAGTAGGAGGCTTCAGAGCATCCATATACAATGCCATGCCGATAGAAGGGGTAGCGACATTGGTTTCTGTGATGAAGGCGTTCTCTGAAAAATATGGGTAAGGGAAAATCGCATCCTCCTTTTATAATCGATGATTATCACATCCCCGTTACTATATATAAGGAGTATCGCAGATCGATCAGGTTTTCTGTAACTAAAAAGGGTCTTATAATAAGGTGTCCATACTTGACTCCTTCTTCTGGCATTTATGACAAGGCTAAGTTGTGGTGTGAGGAACGCATTAAAAACAACCCCTCTCCGTTTACTGATTTTTTAATTCTGGAGGTACCAAATTATTACACGCTTACCCTATGGGACAATCATTATGACGTCCGTGTAACCACCCATGACAATGACAGGGATAAGGTTTCATGGAAAGATGGAAAAATCGATATCGCTCTAGGCAAATGGTATACTCCGAAAGATAAATCAAAAGCCCATAGAGACCTGATCGTAAAATTTGCGCAGAAGCGCTATAAACCCATAATAACTGAAAGGGTAAACCAGCTAAATGAGAAGCACTTCAATATGGAAGTCGGAAGGGTAACCTTAAAAAACAATCGGACCAACTGGGGTTCTTGCTCTGGCAAAGGAAACATCAATCTATCGGTGCGGTTGCTAAAAGCGCCTGAGGCTGTCCG
>CAZFJO010000556.1:0-1966 GCA_964518915.1 uncultured Saprospiraceae bacterium | reverse complement strand
AGTACAAGTCTCATCCAGCAATCCATAACCATGGATGCCTTTTTCTAGAAAGGAATCTGACGAAAAAAAAATTCTTTCATTATTCTGACTTATTGCCCCTTTCATCCGATAGTATATGCATTGAAAATCTCATATACTCACCTTCTAGGCATGTCCATTCTTCCCATCATTTATCTACTTACAAGTAATTAAACAACTGATTATCAACCAGCAAAAACCAAAGAAAACACCCGTTGGACATAACAATTAAGTGCACAATAAAGTGGATAAAGAAAAACGCACTCCTTTTTTCTTGTTATATTAGTAATTACAGTCAATGAAAAACCAATTATGTCAAACTGCACATTAGGAATTCTCCTGGAGTCTTCAGATCGTCGGGTAGCCATAACTCCGAGCCAAGCAAAAAAGATAGCCGATTGGGGAACAACGATTCACATACAGTCAGGTGCTGGGGTGGAGAGTTCGTTTCCAGACGGGGATTATGAAAACGTGGCAACCCTTACTACTAGAGATGCAGTCTTGTCTTCATCAGATATAATAATAGGCATCAACTGTCCTTCAGTTGATGACCTGGACAAGATGAAAAAAGGAGCCTATTTCGTCGGAATGCTTGAGCCATTCAATACCCCCGAAGTCATAGAACGATTTAAGTCTAGAGGCCTACATGCCTTCAGCATGGATATGATTCCAAGGTCTTCCATCGCCCAGTCTATGGACATTCTTTCTTCTATGGCTTCTATTTCCGGTTACAAGGCTGTTCTTACAGCTGCCCAGCATCTTCCTAGATACTTTCCTATGATGATTACGGCAGCAGGAAGTGTAAAGCCATCCACTATTCTGGTTTTAGGAGCAGGCGTGGCTGGATTACAAGCCATTGCTACAGGAAGAAGATTGGGTGCAATGGTAGAAGCATTTGACGTGCGGGCAGCAGCTAAAGAAGAAGTTTTAAGCCTCGGGGCTAAGTTTATAGAGGTAGAAGGCGCAGCCGACGATAAAGATGCAGGTGGATATGCAGTACAGCAGTCTGAAGAATACATCAAGCGTCAGCAGGCCAAAGTGCAAGAACACGCCTCTAAAGCAGATGTTGTTATAACAACCGCGCAAGTAAGAGGTAGAAAAGCACCTGTTCTTGTTCCAGCATCGACTGTATTGAAGATGAAAAGGGGATCAGTGATTGTTGATCTTGCAGCTTCCAGTGGTGGCAACTGTGAGCTTACTACAGAAGGAATATCGAAGACGGAAAATGGAGTGACCATTATCGGTGATTCTAATCTCTCACAATCGATGCCACAAGACGCTTCCACATTATACGGAAACAACATCATCAATTTCCTCAAGCTTATTATAAAAGAAGGCCATTTAACAGTAGAATCAGACAATGAAATCGTCACTTCTTGTCAGATCACATTAGATAATTAAAATCATCCAATATGGACAATATACTTGATTTCGTAGATCAGAACCTACTCATGATATACCTTTTAGCCTTTACCATTATGCTAGGTTTCGAATTGATAAGCAAGGTTCCAACTGTCCTACATACTCCGCTTATGTCTGGAGCGAATGCCATCAGTGGTGTTGTCATAATCGGAGCCATTCTCCTCATAAGAAGAGCTGATTCTGGTGACTTTTTCACCTTAATTCTGGGGACACTAGGAATCATTCTAGGCATGATTAACGTAGTCGGAGGATTCGCTGTGACAGACAGGATGCTGGAAATGTTTAAAAAGAAAAAAGCGTAGCCTTATAAACTTAAGAGACCATGTTATCAACCATACTAAACATAGGATATCTAATAGGGGCCATCGCCTTTATAATTGGATTGAGACAACTCAGTTCGCCTGATACCGCTAGAAAAGGAAATATAAAGGCAGCCATCGGAATGGCATTGTCTATTATAATCACAATGATCTATCCATATGAAGGAACCCATGGCAATTACTTATGGATTGCTGGTGGTATGATC
>CAZFJO010000555.1:0-1978 GCA_964518915.1 uncultured Saprospiraceae bacterium | reverse complement strand
CCTTATGTAGAAGGAACGTTACAGATGCAGATTTCTTCACTTGATTATTCTAGCTTCCAAGGTAGGATTGCCATAGGTAGGATTTACAGAGGAGACGTACAGAGTGGAAAAGACTTTATGCTTATGAAAGCTGAAGGTGTAGAGAAAAAAGTACGGGTCAAAGAATTATTCGTATTCGATGGACTCGGTAAGAGAAAAGTAGATCAAGCTAGAGCAGGAGATATTGTGGCTTTAGTAGGCTTAGAAGATTTCGAGATAGGGGATACACTTGCTTCGTTAGAAGCACCAGAAGCGCTGACTAGAATCGAGGTAGACGAACCTACGATGAGTATGTTATTTACCATCAACACTTCTCCATTCTTCGGCAAAGAAGGAAAGTTCGTAACATCTCGTCACTTAAGAGATAGACTGACTAAGGAGACAGAGAAGAATCTAGCCTTAAAAGTAGAACAGACAGACTCAGAAGATAAGTTCAACGTGTATGGAAGAGGGGTTTTACACTTGTCCATATTGATTGAGACGATGAGAAGAGAAGGATACGAATTACAAGTAGGTAAGCCTGAAGTAATAACTAAGCAAGTAGATGGTGTTAAGCATGAGCCGATAGAAACCTTAGTTATCGATGTACCTGAGAAGTATTCAGGAAAAGCCATTGAGTTGGTTACCCAGCGTAAGGGCCTTCTTAAAGTAATGGAGCCTAAAGGAGATTTACAGCACTTAGTATTCGAGATTCCATCGCGTGGAATTATAGGATTGCGTAATTTCATATTGACAGCAACGGCAGGTGAAGCTGTAATGACACACAGATTTTTAGACTTCCAACCTCATAAAGGAGAGATACTCTCTAGAACTAAAGGTTCATTGGTGTCAATGGAGATGGGTCAGTGCTTGGCATTTGCGATAGATCGATTACAAGATAGAGGAAGATTCTTTATCGAGCCTGGAGAAGAAGTATACAAAGGTCAAGTAATAGGTGAGAACTCTAGGAACAATGACCTAGAAGTCAATGTGATAAAAGGTAAGAAACTGACTAATATGCGTGCATCTGGATCAGATGATAACGCTAAGATTGCCCCTAAATTGGTTTTTTCTTTAGAAGAAGCTATGGAGTATATTAAGGAAGATGAGTATTTAGAGGTTACACCTTTATCTATACGAATGAGGAAGATTAAATAGGAAATGACAAAGTTATCCACTAAGACATTTTACCTATATCATTAAATTTAATGGTTTATGAAATGAAGATTTTTCTATATTTATAGAATAAAATTTTAAAAATCTATAATTATGAAAAATAACATCCTCCTCTTACTCCTCATGACTGGAGTTTTGTTTGTCAATTCTTGTATGGATTACAGCCATCTTGAATACGAACAAGAAGTATTAACTGCCGAAGAGTTTCTTACTCATTATGAAATGCCGGAAATCATCTTTCAGTATGCAGAAGAAAAGATTATTGACGGAGAGAATATACGGGTAGGTTTTCTTATTGACAATACTGGAGACTTAAGAAAGTATACTACGAGAAATCAAGGAGTTATTAATCAGTACCAGTCCAGGATGACAATTTCATCCGTACAAGAGTTACATAAGGTTTCTGAATCTACTGGTATGCAAGTAGATATAGAGATGTTGGTCGAAAATTATAAAGGCCTTCATTCACTAAATGCAGAACAACTTGTTGCAAAAGAAGATGCTTCAGAATATGGATACTACGTAGGATATGGACTTATTTCAGCAACAGGTGAGACGAATGCTTACGAGTCAGGATGTGGAACTGGAGCGGCTACTGGCCGTAGCAGTGCTTATTCTCTTAACTTCCTAAAATCTGCGGACACCTTTAATAAGACCAATAGGGCTAAATCCATCGTTACTTGGATGGCAGAGATGAAAGAAATGGCTATGAAAAGCTAAAAAAATAATAGTTTTAATATACATGAGCAGAGATATTGCTCGTTAAAGCATTAAGGATAATTTC
>CAZFJO010000554.1:0-1991 GCA_964518915.1 uncultured Saprospiraceae bacterium | reverse complement strand
CTGCTGCTACAGACGCAGAAAAAGAAGAATGCGCCAAGGGTGAGATGCTTAAGTTTCTTTATAGCAATATAAGATATCCATTAGAAGCCAGGAAGAATGGCGTAGAAGGCATGTGTATAGTTCAGTTCGTCATCAATAAGGACGGATCTATATCCGATGCCACACTCCTCAGAGACATCGGTTCAGGATGTGGTGATGCTGCACTTGACGTGGTAGAGAAGATGAACAGTATGCCTACTAAGTGGATACCTGGCTTCCAACGAGGAGAAGCCGTCAATGTCTTATATACCATTCCGGTCAGATTTAAATTGGAAGGAGATAAGAAGGAGGAAGTTGAAGAAGAAGTTAGTTTACCTGGATTGATGTGCCTAGATGGACCCACATCCATTAAATTTAAAAAAGCAGAAAAGAAAATTATTAAAATGGGCTTCGAAATGAATCTGGAAAACCCTAATTCAATTGAATTTTCATGCGATGATTGTGAGAATAAAACACCGCACTTGTGGATAGGAAATAAATTTGGTGAGAAAGTTTACGAGAATAAATCATTTAAGAATAATGGATTGGACTTGTATGAAGATGATGTGCTTAGCGCAGATAATTATGCCTTGGTTTTAAATTTTGGTGATTTTAAAGTTTTAGGTTCTCTAAAAGTTATCAATGGAGAAGAAGAAAAGCCGCTAGACGTAACATTATGGAATGACAAAGGGGTTAAAATTACTGCAGATGAAATTGTAGTTGTTGGTTTCGATGAAAGAAGTCACCAATTAAAAGGTGATAACTTAAAATTGGATTTTAAAAACGCAGAAACGAGACCACTGTTTGTCATCGATAATGAAATAAAAAACGTGGATCCTTTAAATATCGATCAACAAATCGATCCAGATGATATAGAGTCTATCAATGTTCTTAAGGATAAATCTGCAACGGATAAGTATGGAGACAAAGGCAAGAATGGAGTTGTAGAGATTTATACCAAGGCATACAAGAAAGAATCTATTAAATTGAATTCTGGCAGTGGTAAGGAGAAACCTCTGATTGTCATCAATGACGAAATAAGAGACATCGATCCAGATAATCTCGGTCATGAAGTTAAGCCTGATGATATAGAATTGATTAATGTTCTTAAAGATAAACCAGCAACAGATAAGTATGGTGACAAAGGCAAGGATGGTGTAATAGAGGTTTATACAAAGGCTTATGCTAAAGAGAACCCGATTAAAGAAATAGAAGTAGAAAAAGCCTCCAAGTCCGATAAGGTTGACCCATTGTATGTGCTTGAAGACAAGATTATTTCTAAAGAATCAGTAGAATGCATCGATCCAGGAAATATTAAAAGCATGAATATATTTAAAGGGGAAAAAGCATTAAAGTTGTATCCTGATAGTGGACAAGAAGGAGTAATCGAAATTTTCTTAAAGGATAAAAGTAAAATCAATACGTATCTTAACTGTGAAGAAGTATATGAGGGAATGAATTTTTCAGCCAAGAATCAAGTTACTGATCCCGTTTTCCTTAAAGTAGATCAGATGCCTCGATTCGGCCAAGGATGTGATTACTCAGGTATGACGGATGCAGATGCACAGCAATGCAGCAAGCAAGAGCTATTAAATTTTGTTTATTCTAACCTAAGTTACCCAGAGGAAGCTAGAAGAAATGGAATCGAAGGGATGAATGTGGTTCAGATGGTGATTTCGAAAGAAGGTAAGGTGAAAGATATAAACATAGTCAGAAACATCGGAGGCGGAACAGATGTAGCTGTACATAGTATGATGGATAGGATGAGTGATGAAATTATCTGGAAGCCAGGTATTAAAGATGGAAAGCCGGTCGCATTTAAGTATACCTTACCTATAAAGTTTAAATTATCGGGCGAGCAGAAGGATGAAACCAATAAAGAGGCTGTACAGAAGATTGAAGGTAATCTCAAGGACACTTACAAGCCTTCTATATTCTTAGAAGAAATCAAGCTTTCTCCTAATCCGACCAGA
>CAZFJO010000553.1:0-2009 GCA_964518915.1 uncultured Saprospiraceae bacterium | reverse complement strand
AGGAAAGTAATTGAGAATAAAAAGGGTTTAAAGTTGTTAAGTAATTTCTTCATAAGAACATAGATTTTAGTTTTCAATGGTTTTTATACATTAAATGTAGTCATAATGTGTAATAATCTTGAATTTATTTTATTCTCAGTGTAAGGCGGTTATTTTTGCGTAAGCTAAAAATAAAGACTTGAAAAAATCAGTACTTTCCTGTATTCAACCTACAGGAGTTATCCATATAGGGAATTATTTCGGTGCATTGCAGAACTGGGTAAATCTACAAGAAACATACAATTGTATTTATGGTGTTGTAGACTACCACGCCATGACTATGCCTTATGATGTAACGAAGCTTAGGAACAACATATGGGACTTGATATATGACTTAATATCCGTCGGTATAGAACCGGATAATCTATTCGTACAATCACTTGTGCCTGAGCATGCAGAATTGTGCTGGATATTTAATTGCTTTACGAGTCATGGACAGGCCATGAGGATGATCCAGTTTAAAGAGAAATCTCAACAGATTAAGGAATCTGGAAAAGAAGAATTCGTTTCAGTAGGACTACTTGATTATCCAGTTATGCAAGCGGCCGATATTCTGATTTATAAAGCGGACTATGTCCCGATCGGAAAGGATCAAGAACAGCACCTAGAGTTGACAAGAGATATTGCACAGCGTTTCAATCATCAAGTAGGGAAGGAGCACTTTGTTTTACCAGAAGCGCTGTTTACGGATTTGCCTAAGGTTAAGTCTACGGCAGACCCTTCTCGTAAGATGAGTAAATCTGCAGGAGAGAAACACAACATATTGCTTTCTGCGACTGAGGAGAGAGTGAGAAAACAGATTAGATCTGCCGTAACAGACACTGGAGAAGAACAAGGTGGAGGAATGAGTGCCGGTGTAGAAAATCTATTTATGATTATGAAAGCTGCTGGTGGTCAAGAACCATATGATCATCACATGAAACTATATGAATCGGGTGGTTTAAGATACGCAGACCTTAAGAACGATGTCGCGGATGTACTGGTCGCTATGCTGAAGCCCATTCAAGAAAGAAGAAAAGAAATTTACGCTGACCGCAAAAATGTTAAGTATAAAATTAAAGAGTCGTCGGCTCAGATCAGAAAAAGGGCTCAAGAAACACTTGTAGAAGTGAAAGATCTGGTAGGCTTGCTTAATGTGAAATACTAGTTATGAAGATTATCTGTATAGGTAGGAATTATGCAGACCATGCCGCAGAGATGGGATCATCGGTGCCATCAGAACCTATGGTTTTTATGAAACCGCCATCGGCGTTGATGATAGGGAATAAACCCCTTTATTACCCAGGCTTTACGGAGAATTTACACTATGAAGGCGAGCTCGTACTTAAGGTATGTAAGAATGGAAGACATGTGCAACCAGAACATGCAAGATCTTACTACAATCAAGTAGCCTTCGGTATCGATTTTACAGCCAGAGACTTACAAGCCAGGTGTAAGGAAAAAGGTCACCCGTGGGAAATCGCTAAGGGCTTCGATAATTCTGCCGCTATAAGTGAATTTATATCTCTAGAAGATTTTAAGGTGGATGAGATATCATTTGAGACCCGACTCAATGGAGACATTGTACAATCTGGACATACGCAAGATCTTATATTTTCTTTTGATACGCTGATATGTCATATCAGTAAGTTCTTTAAGTTGCAGCAAGGAGACATCATCTTCACGGGTACACCGGCAGGTGTAGGTCCTGTGAAAATAGGAGACCTTATAGAAGGTTATATCCAAGGTAACAAAATGATGTATTGCGAGATCCGGTGATGTTATAATTTACTTATCAACTGTGTTTCAATGATATTCCCTCGATAATATGAGAATAGATAAATACCCTTATTCAATTGATGAGTATTGATATTATTTCCAGTTCCTGACATTATCGTTTTACCTTCTATACTTGTGATTTTCCATTTTAAATTTATATCAGAATTTAAGTATAGGATATCTGAGAAAGGGTTAGGATAGATGAATATGTC
>CAZFJO010000552.1:0-2018 GCA_964518915.1 uncultured Saprospiraceae bacterium | reverse complement strand
ATTGCTATTAAAAGCATATTGTTGAGGGCTTTGCAGATGTGCAGAGCCCTTTTTTTATTCTATCTATTTATCATTAAATATCTTAGATTTTATCATATGTTAAAATAATAAACTACATTTCGTAAACTTCAAAACCCCAATGATAATGCCCCAATTTGACCCCTCTAAACATTTCGTCTTTCTGACCTATCGGATTTCCCGATTGATGGATTTAATTGCAACAGAAATCTTTACACGAAAAAAGTTGCCATTCCCTACTTCATGTGTAGATATACTAGCGGATCTTTATTTTAAAGATGGAGTATTGCAGAAAGACATAGGCTACTCCATAGTAAGAAATAAGAGTTCTGTGACGAAGATGCTTGATGCGCTAGAATCTGCTGATGTGATCGAAAGAAGAGATGGTATAGAAGACAAGCGAAGCAAGTTGATATACCTCACAGATTCTGGTAGAAATCTATGCGAGCAATTAAAAATGGAATGTGATGCGGTGGCCGCTAAACAATTCATAAACATTACGAAATCCGAACTGAATATTGTCAATCGTTTCCTTCATAAACAGTATGGGACGTTGTATAATTTCTTAAAGGAAGCCAGCCCAGAATCTTCAGATATGGATTCCCAACTAGGCAAAATATCTTGAAAATAGTTATTGCTGTAATCTTCTAATAAAGAATTTCTGGAGTTATATAGACAATAGTACTCTCTATACTACTACCTATATAACAAAGGGAGATAGTATTCATTATAACAAGACATACCGTGCTTTACAAGCCGATTAAGAAGTTACTGTTTTTATAACTACAATCCACTTCATTTTCTCAAAACTAATATACCATATGGCATATATTAGTTGGACCGGAATTACCTAGGCCCCGGAGGACAATGTTGCTTTAAGTAGTTAGTGAATAGGGTATTCAGATGCCTCCTTGTTCCTTGACCTTTAAAGATGCCATGGGCACGATTAGGGTAGGGCATAAACTGGAATTGTTTGTTGTGTTTTATAAGTTCATCTACCAGCATTTCAGCATTCTGATAATGAACATTATCGTCTCCAGTGCCATGGATGTATAATAGATTTCCTTTTAGGTTTTTAGCGTGTGTTATAGGAGAACCTGCAACATAATCTTCAGTGGATTCTGTCGGAACACCCATGTATCTTTCTTGATAGATGTTGTCATACGTAAGTTGATTAGCAACTGCAGCAACCGCTATTCCTGTCTGGTACAATTCAGGATATTGGAACAATAGATTAAGCGTGGAAGAACCACCACCACTCCATCCGTGTACAGCTATCCTTTCTGCATCTACATACGGATAAGTTTCAATTATTTTCTTGCAAGCCATGGCTTGATCGCGGATGTTTACAATGCCTATTTTTTTATAAATGGCTTTACGCCACTCTCTGCCTTTTGGAGCTGGAGCTCCTCTTCCTTCAACAGAAATGTATATGTAACCATCGTTAACCATGTCTCCAGTGTAGAGTCCATTTCTTCCCGTCCCCCATCTATTGATAACAGTTTGACCAGCTGGTTCGCCGTATACATAAAATAGTACAGGATATTTTTTGCTTTCATCGAAATCAGCTGGCTTAGCCATCCAGCCATCCATGGTTACGCCATCTTCTGTTGTAACCTGAAAAAAGGAAACATTGGAGTTAGACTTGTTCTCTGCTTTAAAGTTATTAGCAATTCCTTTTTTAGGTTCGAGTGCACTGTGATCTGGTAGATTGATCCATTCTCTCATCGGAGCGGTGAAATAATTAGAAAAGCTATGGTAAGCATATGTACCATTAGGAGAAATCTGATAAGTGTGACTTCCTTCTTGAATCGCCGGAGTTAATTTTTCTGCTTGACCCGATCCGTCTAGTTTACTTCTAAATAAGTATTTCTCTGTTGCGTTTTCTGGAGAGGCAGTGTAGTATACGTAGTTGTTCTTTTCATCAACCAATAAAGGTTGAATCACATCATAATCTCCACGAGTGACCAACTTCTGATTTTTGCCAGATCGATCCATTG
>CAZFJO010000551.1:0-2026 GCA_964518915.1 uncultured Saprospiraceae bacterium | reverse complement strand
ATTAATCACCTGGATTGGTTGTAAATTATTGACAGGTTGGCTGCTTCCAGCATTTCCAGTAAATCCAGAAATTGTAGAAGTAGCAGCATTCACATTCATACCAGCAGGGGTACCCATAGCTCTATATTCTGTATCTCGTGCACCACTGTTAGCTAGGAAAGTTCCTTCTGGGCTTGCACTATCACCTGCTTCTGATACAGCATTTATTGTAGTAACAATATTGGTTGCAGGAGGAGCTAAGCCGTGATTATGAGCTGGTAATTGTCCAGCATGCAGGATATTCGTTTCTGTTCCTAATTTAGATCCTAAAGCCCTAGGAGTCAATCCTGGTCCATTTCCGGCGTGCATAGGAGACCTACCTCTAAGATCAGGAAGTCCAAACGTAGTTCGTCCATCGCCTCCATAAGTAGTTCCCAGAATGGAAAACAGTGCTTGATTTTCATTTATGGAAAGTAACTGTCCACTGCAAAATGCATATCCTCGCGGGGCGAAGTTTCCTCCGAATGCTTTTATTTCTCCGATGAATGGTTCCATGATTGTTCGTTTTTTGTGTTATGTATTTTTAATCTTGCTTAAAAGAAAGTTGTATGTTGCCATCTTTATTTTCATAGATTCGGACGACTTGATTGTATTGATTGATAAACTTCAGGTGCTCCCCATTATTGCAGTTTAATAGTTTAAAAGGTTGCATTAATTTGTGATGAATAATTTCATCGCTTACATTCCCTGGTAAGTGATCGCCATATAATATTTCTGAAGCTGAAGCTACGAGTTGCTGTTGGTCTGAATCTAAGATCACCTTGCCACCGGGTTCAAAAAAATTCACGGCAGTCGGAAGACTTACAAATGGAACAAAGCTTAAATTGTGAAGAAAGTTTCTTCTAATCATTGGGGATTTATTTATTGTTAGGCTTTCCGGTTATGATCGAGAAGGAAAAATTCCTTCTAACGCTATGATGTAATTGATTGCTTGAGACGGTTGCATGTTGTTAATCGGTTGATTATTTCCAGTATTAGTTGTCGTTCCAGAAATTGAAGAAGAAGCAGCACCCGGATTCATTTGAACAGCCATACCCATTCCTCTGTATTCTTTATCTCGCCCACCACTATTAGCTAAAAACGCTCCTTGCGGACTGGCGCTATCTCCTACTTCAGACACACCTACGACTGTAGTTGTAATAGGAGAAATAGAAGAATTTATTATATGATTGTGGGCTGGCATAGTAAGCAGATTCAATGTATTTTGTTCTAAACCAAACTTATCACCTAAACTTCTTGGTGATAATCCTGGTCCACTTCCTGCGTGCATAGGTAATCTACCTCTTAAATCCGGTAGCCCAAATGAAGTTCTACCGTCTCCTCCATAGGTAGTACCTAATATGGAAAACAGAGCTGTATTAGAAGCAATCGCTATAAGCTGTCCATCGCACAATGCGAATCCCCTCGGAGCAAAATTCCCTCCAAACATTTTTATTTCACCTATAAATGGAACTGGCATAAATACTGGTTTTAAAAAGGGTTAATTAAAAAAAAATTAAGCAAAAGCAAGCTGTAATTCTCCGTCTTTGGTTTCTAAGATGCGGACGACTTGATTGTACTTGTTGATGAATTTAAGCCGCTCCCCATTCTTACAATCAAGTAGACGAATCGGTTGCATCAATTTATGTTGTATATTTCGATCGCTTATGTGTAAATGATCACCATATAAAACTTCTGAAGCTGAAGTTATCAAATGTTGTTGATCTGTATCTAATGGAAAAATACTGATGGGTTCGAAAAAACCGACAGCTGATGGTAGACTTAAGAATGGAACAAAGCCTAAGTTGTGAAGAAAATTTCTTCTGATCATTGGGGTAACATTTAAACACTTTCAATAAAACTCTAATATAGAAAAAAGTTAAATAATAATTATACATTTTTATTTTATAATATTTCAGGTTAAATGTTATAGAAGTAATGATATTTTCACCCCATGCAAGAATTGCTGACATCTGAAATTCTAATTATTCTATTAGGCGGATTTATT
>CAZFJO010000550.1:0-2028 GCA_964518915.1 uncultured Saprospiraceae bacterium | reverse complement strand
CTTCTCCATCGCAATTTCCTACCCATACGCCGATGGTATAATCTGGAGTTACACCCACCGCCCATGCGTCGCGATGCCCATAACTTGTACCTGTTTTCCAAGCAATTTTTTTAGAAGATGAAAATTTCTGCCAACCTCCTTGCTCTGAAGGCCGCTCTAGTTTAAGCATTGCAGAAAATGTATGATATATGCTCCCATACGATAATGAATTCTGCCCAGATATATAAGATCTTTTTTCTTGATTTGCTTCATGTGCCCAGGTAGGATAATCATTTAGCTTGTGAGCGAGTTTAGCATAGGCCATAGTCAGTTCCCACAAGCTTGCTTCGCCACCTCCTAAGATGAGAGACAGACCATAATGATCTGCGGATTTATCTATACTCTTAATTCCGAGACCTTGCAGAATATGTATAAATGGTTCTACACCATATTCTTGCAACATCCGCACAGCGGGCACATTAAGTGACCGAGCTAGAGCGGTAGATGCGCTTTCGACACCGCTGTATTTTTTATTGTAATTCTTAGGATTAAAGCCATCAATATGGGTAGGAATATCTTTTACCCACTGGTCTGGACTTATCTGTCCTGCATCAAGAGCAGCCGCATACAAGAACGGTTTTAATATACTTCCTGTACTCCTTCTGGCATGTATCATATCTATGGCACTTTCTTCTTGCGTTCCTACTGCATTCCCGATATAAAGAATGGGTTCCTGGGTTTTATTATCAAGGACTACTACAGCATGATTGTGAATTTCCTTTCCAGAATTTCTGATGTTGTGGTGACGACTTATCTCCATTCCTCTTTCTTGCAATTCATAAGAGATTGAAGAAAAATTATTTTTCTGCGTGTATTCTTTCTTGCTTAAAAGGTGTCTAGCACGCTGCGTCATAGGGTAGGGTTTTTCTGGAATTTCCTCCATAAGACTTGACAGATAAGTGATGGTGTCTATGCGATCGTTGTCCAGTAAAACCTGTAAGAGGCGGTCTCTTTTTTTCTTTAATTCCTTTCTGTTTTTTCCTGGATGAATCAAGCTAGGAGCATTAGGTAGTACAGCAAGCATAGCAGATTCTGCCCACGATAGATTTTCTGATTGTTTTCTATAATATCTCCACGATGCTGCTTCAAGACCTACTACATTACCGCCCATAGGTGCATGACTTGCATAGAGAGATAAGATAGAATCTTTACTGTAAGAACACTCTAGTCGCAATGCTTGTATAGATTCTATGATCTTCTGCTTCCAACTTCTCCCTTTTCTTTTTCTCGACATTCTCATGACTTGCATAGTAAGCGTACTAGCGCCACTGCTGATTTTTCCTGCAGTAATGTTTTCTTTTATGGCGCGCCCTATAGAAATAATATCTACTCCCGGATGACTCTGAAATCTTTTATCTTCATAATGTATGATGGCTTCCTTGAATCGTTGTGGGACTTTTCCGCTCGGGGCAAATCTCCACTGATGATCGGGAGAAACCTGGGCCGACAACAGGACCCCATCACGATCATATATCACGGTACTGTACCCATCTTCAAATAAATTTTCTGGCAAGCAGTGATAAAAGAGGATGGCTCCAACTAGTACAAAAAACAGAATGATATATTTTCTTTTTCTTATCATAGTTTTATTCTGAAACGAATTCATTTTACATCAACCCAACGACCTGGAATTCTAGATGTGATTTCATTATCATACATGGCTTCACATAATAATCCAGGAAAATAAAAACGGCCAGCATAAGCAGCGGTAAGGTGAATTTTATATTTTTTCTTACTCTTTAAGTCAAAGAAAGTGTGTACTCTATCGTCTTTTATATCTCTATATTCGTAGGAAGAAATTCTGTCAGAAGATTGTTCAATTAATTCTGTGCGTCTCACTTCCCATCCAGAAGGGAGCATCAGGTTTAGTGCCATTTCATCTAATTCAGAACCCTTAGTGTTCAAGTTGTTAATGTCAATGGTTGCCAGAAAATCTGTTCCCAACGGGAGAGAAGAAACATCGATGTTTTTTCCATTACTATCTGTAAA
>CAZFJO010000549.1:0-2030 GCA_964518915.1 uncultured Saprospiraceae bacterium | reverse complement strand
GGATGATCGTAAAAGATTGCGAGAGTGTACATCCATTAGCATCTTCTACGTAAAGTGTATGTTCACCTGTAGTAATATCCAGAATAGTGGCATTGCCTGTAGCTGGTCCATTATCTACCGAATACTTGTATGGTCTCGCACCACCTATTATATCTGGGGTGATGGTGCCTCCTCTAGACTGTGTAGACATGGTTTCGTTGATCGCAATTACTTGAAGTGGATCTGCTTGATCAAGGAAAAAATCGAACCGTTCTTCACAACCATTATCGTCTATCGCCTCGAATGAGTAGCTATCCGATTTCAGACCTTCTAAATTAAGTGTATTGATATAGTCAGTGCCTTTAAAACGAATATTCTTATTTCCTGTTCCCCCTTTCAGTGAAAATGAAATCGATCCATCTTCATCTAAGTGACAGGAAGGAGAATTTAATTTTAAGTCATCTATTTCTATAGCTGATGGAGCGGTGAGAGCAACTTGATAAGATTCTTCACAGCCATTTTCATCCTTTAAGGTGATGGAGTAGTTTCCGGCACCGTATCCTGAAAATCGACCAGAACTATTTGTAGTATTGCCATCAGTATATAGTATTCTTCCTCTTCCACCTGAACCATTGACAGAAATTATACCTTCTTCTGAAAGATTACATAAAGGAAGAATCCTGTCTACAGAAATTGTATCTAGCTTTTTAGGTGCAGTAAGCTGTATGGTTATGTCTGACCTACAAGCGCCTTCATCTTCGACGAAAATTTTATAAGCTCCAGCACTTAATCCGTCGAATATTCCATCCGGATTGGAATCTTGCCCGAGGGTATAATTAAAAATTCCTGTGCCTCCAGATGCAAGCAACTCTATTTTTCCATTATCGCTGTCATAACATAGTGGAGCAGTTATCCTCTGAATAGAAATATCTAATTTTCCTAGTGTTGGTATTTCTATTTCTTCAGTCACTGTACATCCTCGTTCGTCCTCTATTTCTGCCGTATAATCACCCCCTACTAATTCAGAAAATATACCCGTATTATTTTCAATGTTACCTATCCTAAAAGTAAGGGCTCCATCTCCACCACTACCGGACAGTTCTGCAGATCCTAAGGTCTGAAGAATACAATCTGCCTGATTTATCTTCTCGATAGAAACAACGATAGGATCTGACGTTTCTAGAGTCATTAAGGTATCATGGAAACAACCGTTATCGTCCCTGATTTCAACGATATAATTTCCTGCAGCAAGCGCATCGAAATCAATAATGTCCGTTTTTTCTCCGTTAAAAGTTAATTCTCTATTTCCAGTGCCACCAGTGGAATTTCCTCTTAATACACCATTTAAATCACTGGCGCATATAGGATTTACTTTCTCATCGATTATGATTTTTAAAGCTTCGGGAGCATCAATAGTAATGTCTTTTTTAACGATACAGCCAGACGCTTCCTTTATGTAAAAAGAGTGTGTTCCTCCCGTCAATTGTGTAAAAACAGATTCTTCTGAGAAATTGTTTCCATCTTTAGAAAAGGTATAATTTTTATCTCCTTCATCTAAGAATAGGGAGATTGTACCTTCATCGGAATCATAGCACAATGGGGTCTGTAAAATGTTGTGAGATACTTCGAATTGTGGAATACTCACAATCTCTATGTCCAATGTGGATGAACATCCAATCTCGTCTATCACCTTGATTTCATGTATACCCGAACTTAGACCGATGAAAGATTCACTATTATTACTTCTGCCATCTATGAAATAAGATAGGTTACCCGTTGTTCCTGATGCGGCTATGACGACTGAACCCTCTGTATCATTGAAACATAAATTGTCTGTGATATTGACTACATCTATTTTGATGCTATCCGGCGAAGCGAGTGTGACTTCAAGCTCTTCAGTGCAGCCATTCTCATCTTGTATAAAGACCATTGATGAACCTGCAGGAAGGTCTGAAATAATATTACTATTAATGTACGTATTTCCGTCTATGCTGAAGGTGTAATTACCTGTACCTCCAATGGCAGTAATTTCTACAGAACCATCTTGACTA
>CAZFJO010000548.1:0-2033 GCA_964518915.1 uncultured Saprospiraceae bacterium | reverse complement strand
GTGCTACTATACCATAGTGACCGAATCCAACAGATTAAAAAATTAATAAAAAAAACAGAAAATGAATAGTACATTTTTAGGACTTGGCTCTTCTATCTAAAAACAGACCTATACACAATACAATTACACTTTCTCCATACTTTAAAATGTCATGGTGGAAGCCGATATCTAAACATCGGGGTTAGTCTTTTTATAACACTAAAATTGTATTATCATGAATTTATTGAAATTTAAATGGGTGTATTTAGCTCTAATTATTCTACTCTTCTTTACTTCTTGTTCAGACGATCTATCGGAAGTTGCAGAAAAATTGAATTAAGAGATGGAGGAATCAACAGTAGTCTCAATGGTCAAGGAAACAATAATAACCGAAAAAGAAACGATGGACCAGACAGAAAAGAAACTGACTTAAACGTGGTATTAGAATGGTCAGAACTATTCACCGAAATTGATCAACATGCCTATGGTATGTGGCCTAATGCTACAGCAAGGGCCATCGCATATATTAATTTAGCAGCTTATGAAGTTGCAGCAACTGTTAGTCAATCGCTCACAACTGAATCAACTAGACTTGAGGGACTTGAAATCGGTGCAGAAACTCCCAATAAAGTTGATTTAGGAGAAGCACTTAATGCTTGTTATGCCACAGTCCTTGATCACTTTATGATCAATGTTGATGGTGACGTTAAGGCTAAAATTGAAGAGCTTGAAAACGAAATATCAGAAAATCTAAGAAGAAACAAAGGCAATGGAAATGGTAACGATAACAATGATGAATCAGCGGAATGGGGCACCTACATTGCAGAGCAAGTAATCACCTACGCTCTTACAGATACAGAAGCGGAGAGTCAGATTCCTGAGCCAAAGCCTTTAAGCTACGAGCCTCGTACAGGATATGGTTTCTGGACATATAGTGCAGATCCAGAACGTGCTTTGTTTCCATACTGGGGTTCTGTAAGGACATTCGTCATATCTTCTGAAGAAACCTCTTCTGAGCCACCGATAGCTTACAGTACCAATCCCTCTAGTGCATATTATCAGCAGATGGAAGAGGTTTACAATAACAACAATACTGCTAAAGAAGCGCAAGGAGAAGATCTGTGGATTGCTGAATTTTGGTCTGACGATGTAGAAGGATTAATGGTAAGCCCTCCAGGAAGACAAGTAGCTATTACCGCTCAGTTATTGAAGAATGAAAAGATGTCTTTAGAATCTGGACTTGAACTTATGTTGAAACTAGGATATGCCCTTAACGATGCTGCGGCATCGACATGGGCAGACAAGTATGAGTACATGGTCATGCGGCCTAATGTATTTATCCACGAGCATATTGATCCTGACTTCCAGGCTAATTTATTTAGATTGGTATACTGGCCTAACCCTTCTTTTCCAGGCTACCCTTCTGGTCATTCAACCTTCGCCTCAGCGGCAGGAGGTGTATTTATCGACACATTCGGTGATATAGCATTTACAGATTATACCCACGAAGGAAGAGAAGAATTTCTAGGTGAACCTAGAAGTTTTACTTCTATTTCAGCAATGGCCGCAGAAAATGCATACAGTAGAATACCACTGGGTGTGCATATCAGAATGGACTGTGATGAAGGATTGAGATTGGGGTATGAGATCTCAGATGCTGTAAATGAACTAGACTTAAGAAACAAAGCTCTATAATTTCTGCTAGTAATATTAAAAAACAGGATCAAGTAATTAACTTGATCCTGTTTTCATTTTAAAAATCAACAATAGGAATTAAGAATAAATTATATTCTAAGAATCTCTAAATGTATCTCCATATTCTATAGCCTTGATTAGATCAGCGTCTTTCTTAAGCTTGAGTTTATTATCCTTGATGTGCTTCTTCACTTTCTTGCTTCTGAAATATTTTTCCAGGAATTTATCACTTCTTTTCAACTCCTTATAGCCTTCATCGTCTAGTAAATAGTATTCCGTAGAATTCTTATATTTTTTAGAGCTTACTGATCCGGCGTAATTACTTTCACCTCTTTCTTTAATTTTAACTTCATGTCTTT
>CAZFJO010000547.1:0-2035 GCA_964518915.1 uncultured Saprospiraceae bacterium | reverse complement strand
GATTTAATACTGTCAGTTATCAAGACACACATCGCCTCAAGTTTCAAGAAGAAAACCCTTGATGAAATACAGGATCATAGTCCTTGACTTCATTAAGGCTCTTTACAGGTTTTCAATTGGTTGTCTAGGCAACAACTGTAAAGTATTAAATCACTTTTAAGAACGATTGTTTTATATTAAGGACTGCAGTTTCATAGCTAGTCCCATATCGCCCTTGATCTTAACCTTACCTGTCATTACTGCCATCATCGGATTAAGGTCTCCATTTTTCAACTTCATGAAATCTTCCATAGTAGTAGAAATTGTACAGTCTGCCTCCTCCTCAGCGTCAGACACTCTTACGTCGTTATTGTCTTGGGTGCCATCGATGATAATTGCATGCTCATCTAGTACAAATTTTATTTTTGCTCCTAGTGGATCTACATTACTTGCTTGTTGTTGAAAAGCAGAAATAATAGCTTCTTGACTCATATTAATTTATTTGATTTATTTAATTCTATCGCTCTAGGCAAATATATTTTTTCCTTCTTCTATAACAGTAACCACATCTGCATGAAGAATAGTTTCTCTACAAGCATTTACATGGGGTAATTCATACTTAAAAAAGTACTTCATGGTAGACAATTTACTTTCATAGAATTCTTGGGCGTAGTCTGTTTTACCAGAAACCAATGCTTGATGAGAAACAATGGCCGTTTTTAACCACTGGTAGGCTATCACAATTGTAGATGTCATTTCCATAAATATGGTGGCATCTGCAAGAAATTTTTCATGGTTTCCTGCCATGGCATGGGGCATTAAGTGATTCAATACTTCAGAAACTTGAGTCAGCTTAGATGCGAGAGATTTGCCGTAAGGCTGCAAGGCGTCATATGTCATTGCTTCATTAATCGTCTCGGTGATTTTCTGCGACAACAATTCCAGAGCCCTTCCATTGTTCATAGAAATTTTTCTCCCTAGTAAATCTAGTGATTGAATCCCTGTCGTCCCTTCATATAAGGTCATGATTCTTATGTCTCGGTAATATTGTTGAAGACTAAAGTCCATCGTAAATCCATATCCTCCTAGTATCTGAAGGCCATTACTGATAGATTCTATGCCCTTTTCTGAAGGATACGTTTTAGCAATAGGCGTAAGTATTTCTAACAATAAATGGGCGTCATCTTTTTTCTCGCCAGAATCATTGTGAGAAATATCACTATACGCTGTACATTCAAGAAGCAAACTCAACGATCCTTCCACAATGGCTTTCTGCTTCAGCAACATCCTTCTTACGTCCGGATGATTGATTATCAATGTCTGTTCTTCAAGGGCGTTCTTCTTTCCATCACGGGTTAATTTTCTTCCCTGGGGCCTCTCTGAAGCATACTGTAAGGAAGCATAGTAAGCAGCTGTTGCTGTAGATGCCGCTGTTAATCCTACATCTATTCTAGCTCCATTCATCATCTGAAACATATATCGCAAGCCCATATTCTCCTGGCCTACAAGCCATCCCTTGCAATTGTTGTTCTCTCCGAATACCAAGTGGGTCGTAGCATATCCTTTCTGCCCTAGCTTCTGAAAATCACCAGCCGTAAAGACATCGTTATCAACCAATGAACCATCCTCTTCTATTCTAAATTTAGGAACTATAAAAAGTGAAATTCCTCTGGTACCAGCTGGGGCACCTTCTAATCTCACGAGCGTAAGGTGGACGAAATTATCGCAATAAGCATGGTCTCCTCCAGAAATAAAAATCTTCTGTCCACTTATGGCATAACTCCCATCATCTAACAGTTTTCCACTGGTCACAATATCAGAAAGGGATGATCCTGCTTGAGGTTCTGTCAAGCACATGGTTCCACCCCACTTTCCTGCAATCATATGAGGGATATACTGATCGATCTGTTCTTGAGATCCATACTCTGTAATCAATGCTGCCGCCCCAGCAGTCAACCCTACATAACCCGGTAAGTGATTATTAGCAGACTGCAATATATGATTGAATGCAAGATGTACCATATGAGGCATCTGCATACCACCATGGTCATAATCA
>CAZFJO010000546.1:0-2043 GCA_964518915.1 uncultured Saprospiraceae bacterium | reverse complement strand
CCGCTATGGAGGTTAATGTCCAGACTCGCGTCTTGATGAATCATTAAGTTATACCTTGTTTCAATAGAATGTGCACGACCTGCACCATGACTCAGATCTATGGATCCGGAACCGGTAGTGTGTGTTACATCATGACATCCATTAGGAACCATGCCTAAAGACCATTGATCTGCGTCAAACCACGAGCCATCGCCTCCTGTCCACTCATTGTTGTGGTAAGTGGAGCAGTCTAGGGTTCCATCCCACAATAAGAGATTGTATCCATCTCCCATACTTCCGAGGGTAAGATTGGATCGGGGATTTATTACTGTAAGAGAGGTGTATCCATCTCCATCTCCTCCAGTAAACTGAGCTTGAAGAGAGGTACTGATTAATATTAAGAATAGTATGTTTTTCATTTCTTCTAAATTTTATCTGACTCCTCTTGCTCCTTGTGATACGGAACGTGAAGTTTCAATTACATTGTTTAATAAGGATATAGGGTCGCTACTTCCGAACGACGACATTTTACCGGCTAAAATCAACACATTGTTGTCCCATGAGGGTTGATTATGTGATCCATGTATACCTATAATTCCATCTCCTAATTCCTGAGGATCGGGTTGTGCATTGCCATTGGAACTGAGTGGATTATAGACTGTTTCCAGTAGCGAACCAGACAAGTCCATGATGCCGAAAAAAGAGGCACCGGATTGCTCTCTAGTAGTAGTTGCTCCAGCAAATGCTCCGACGCGTTTAGCAGAAAAATTAGTGCTTACATGGGCGCCTGTTGTGCCTATGTCATTGTGATACGCTTGACTCGTACCCTCATTGTTCCATCCTTGGGGGTCGATAACATGATAAGATGTACTTCCCCATGCATACTCTCCAGGGACAACATTTCCTCCGCCACGTGCCCATAATTCATATTCTATTTTTGACATAGGCATAAGGTGCAACCAGTCTAGGATGGCTTTCGCATCTTCAGCTCCTATAAAATTGCACGCTCTATCTAGACCATCATCAGCTTCATTACCGATGCCATTGTTGTTGCCATCACAGAAGAATGTTATGCGACCAGCTGCAGGTATGGTCTCAGCACATCGCACTCCATTATCTTGATCTGGATAACTATTATTACTCATCACGAAGACGTTCGTGACTTCAGATATACCTATGGATAAGTCAGTTTCAGTACGCGTGTCTTGCTGTGGTCGACTGAGGCAGTTTAGAAAATCCATATACATGCCTTGAGTGATTTCATACTTCATCATAGATTTATGAATATTGCTCATGGCAAATGGCAGTGGGCTATTAAAATTAGCAGCCAATTGTCCAGATTGATTGCCTACTATTATATCAGGATAAGGAGGTGCCCACACAAAAGGTAGATTTTCATCAGAACCATCGTGTAGCCTGTTTCTGGTTGACCCATCACCAAAATGGTAGGTATATCCCAGGTTCTCATGGTCGGCATATATCATCTCTATAGCCATGATCTTAAAACTCGGATTGATAAAGGTGCCAGCTGTGAATTGAATGATCATTCTTCCACCATCGGTACCAGATGAAAAGCCTGCGCTATGCAGTACACTTGTGAATCCTCCAGCGCTACTGCTAGGAGTCTGAAGATTTATGGCAGATGCTGAAAATGCGGGAGCAGGATTCCAGCTGGTTTCATTGCTGTTCTTGACCTTAATGACTAGATGTATGTAATCGGACCAATCAGCATTGACCCGGAAGCCATTGTTCCACCCGATATCGAAGGCCAAGGTTCTGGTCTGGTTGTTATACTGTGGATTAGAAATGGTGGCGTTGTTGCCATACGTAAATGAATAAAGTAGACAACACAAGAGGGTTGCCATACAGGTTGTGTATCGTTTTTTCATCAGCACTTTTTTTAGGATAAGCCACTGAAGAAGAATTTGTACTTATGATTTTTAAATTTTTTAGAATTAATTCTGTCCGGGTAATGATTTATGTGTAGATGGCTTTTAATTCTTTATTAAAAAAGAGAATATTTGCGAAAGCGAAAAGAACTAATTTTCACTGTATGCATTATAT
>CAZFJO010000545.1:0-2045 GCA_964518915.1 uncultured Saprospiraceae bacterium | reverse complement strand
ATTGGTCGCATTAAAAGTAGGTGCTGATTGCTGAAAGTCTCCCGTACCATTCGGGATTCTAGCGTACGATAAATCTGTAGTCTGTTCTGGGTAATCGATGGCATCGACGATGGAAGTATCTGCTGGGTCAACAAGTATGACCGATTCCCCAGAGGCAGATAATTTAAAGCTAGCATGCAATCCATCTTGGTCTTCATCATCATCTGCCCAGATTATCAAGAATCCACTGGGTTCTATGGTCGTTCCATCTGGAATTACCCATTGGGTCAGATCAGTGGCATCATCCGTAAGAAAGAATCCGCTCAGGTCTATGGCTTCTGTACCATTGTTATATAGTTCTATCCAGTCTTCATATTCTCCGGCGGGATCGGTAGCGGTGGCATCATTAGAAGCCATAAATTCATTGATAGCCACATCGCTGGTAGAGCGTGTATTGTAGGTGCTATTTCTTCCTGTCCTGTCGAAGCTTGCTCCATTGATCCTTGCATCATGAACCATGACATAGCCCGCATCTGCAGCATAGGCATTGTCCATCAGTTGGTCCCAGTCGCTTTCCGCAAATGTTGCTTCAATCGTCTGGATGGTTTCCATATCATAAAAATCCTGAGCTTGTATAGAATAGGAGAGGAGCATCACGAGTAGGAGGAAAGGAATCTTCATGTGTATATGTTTTTATGCCTAATACAATAATTAGACATCATAATTACAGAAATCCTTCGCATTTAAGTAAGTATTTTTTATTTATTTTTCAGTAATTATGGGTGTAATTAGATGCGGTAGAATTACATTTCATTATTTTGTGGGTACATTCTTCCACTAGACAATACTTAGCAATTCTGAACTTATTTAATTGCACTTAATGGCATAATTATGAATCATACATTTTACGCTAGACAACCTTCTTTCGACAAAATTGAGAAAATAGTAAAAAAGGTAATCCCTAAGGCTAAGTTCTATCCTGCAAGTCAAGACGGGTTTAAAATCTTAAATGTAGAAGTAAAGAAAGGATTCTTTTCTTCATCTGACACATTCAAAATTTCTTACAGAGAAAGAAAGGACCTTACTAGAAGCATCAGAGAGGTTCATGATTGCGCTTTGAGTAAGAATCTTACTGGACTCTATAATTATGTTGATGGTATATATGCCCAGAATGAAAGATCTAAGAAATTATTTAAGTATAGAATAGAAACATTTGCCTGTGAATTTTCTCTGATTTCTGAGAATGCAAGATTACCACAACTAGCAGCACTCGTATCTTCTTTAGCTTCGGAAACAGATGCAATCGTGTTTACACAAAAAGATTCCGTTGTTTCGAAATGTTCCATCGGTCAGCATTTTTTAAACCAAGAATTAAAACTTGTGCTTAATTCTATCGGAGCTTCTGAAGTTGATTTTTATGGCGATGATGTAGAGGAACAATTTCAGAAAGAAGAATCCCATTATGAAGATTACATAAGCAAGATCCCTGAAGAACAGAAGAGCAGGAAAATCCTAAACGAAACCTTGATTCGAGAGAAAGGGATCAAAGTCAATAGGTTTCTCCCTGTTATTGAAAGCGAAGATGAAGTTGTAGTAAGAACACCACTAGAGATTGCAGAACGTGTAGTTGTACTTTCTATAGTGAATGGATATGCCAATGATTTTTATGATGCAGAGAAAACGATAGACATCCTAAAAGGAATAGGGCAGTGGGAAAATACAACGGACAAGGAGAAAGACCTCATACAGAACCCTACGGACGAAAAGAAGTCCAGAGAGACATGGAAGTGTGAGGGCATATGGGTATTACTGTGGGCATTGAAAATACACGATGACTTAGGAGAACCTGGAAACATGTGTGATCTAGGCAATATCCAAAAAGATAAATATCCACTTCACAATCTTAAAACTTTTATCGATGAACACAATGTTGCTAGGTCTAAAAAAGAAATCATAGATGCAGCGGATCTCTATTATAGACTG
Organism: uncultured Saprospiraceae bacterium; assembly: GCA_964518915.1. GTDB lineage: Bacteria > Bacteroidota > Bacteroidia > Chitinophagales > Saprospiraceae > JABDLO01. Next base: position 83 of record CAZFJO010000545.1, on the reverse strand, counting down.
GATTGGGCTGCTGTGGATTTAAGATTGAAAGGTATGCAGATGGGTAACATCAACCCAGGCGTTGTCTATGAAAGACATTATGC
>CAZFJO010000544.1:0-2053 GCA_964518915.1 uncultured Saprospiraceae bacterium | reverse complement strand
AATTTTCTACGAGACAATTCCACTACTACATCATCGCTGTTACCCTGATCGGAGCTATTGTGATGCTGATCAAGTAATTGCAATCTTATCGTCTATATGAAACGATAGGTTAGACTTAGAGAATCATAAAAACATTTGCGTAAGCGGACTAGTCAAGGGTCTCCAGATATCGAGGTGGCCTTCTATGATTCGTAGCTTGTTCATATCCGTAGGCAATTTCAATCAATATCGGTTCGCTCCAGGCGCGACCAAATATAGATATACCTACAGGAAGAGCTCCGACGAAACCCATAGGTACCGTAATATTAGGATAACCAGCAATGGCGGCAGGAGAAGAAGAACCAAGGGTAAAAGTATCTCCGTTGACTAAATCAGTCTTCCACGCAGGAGATCCAGTAGGTGCAATTATGGCATCGAGCATGTGCTCATCCATTACCCTATCGATGCCTTCTGCTTGCATACCTCGGTGCATCTTTTCTAAAGAGGCGAGATATTCTTTAGACTGTAAATCTCCTTTTTTATGAGCCATCTCTAGATATTCCTGACCGAAATATTTCATCTCAAGCGAATCTGCCTTATTGAATTCAATCAGCTCTTCAAGCGACTTGATCGGTGCATCTGGCCCTAATGATGCGAAGTAATCGTTGAGGCCTTGCTTGTACTCATGCAACATCACATTAAACGATTCTCGTCCTATGCCTTCAGGTCCTATGGTTTTAATCTCAACAACTTCTGCACCTGCCTTCTTTAAATCTTCAATTGCGAGGTCCATTAAATCATCGGTCTCCTTATGCCTTCCTCGACTGGCATTAAAGTAAGCTAATCGCTTGCCTTGCAATCCGTTTTTTATCAAGTGAGCCGTATAATCTTCCATCGAGTGACCTACACTCTGCGTCGTTTTATCATCGTCATTATCCACCCCAGTAACCATTCCTAGAGCGATAACCGCATCTTTTACTGTTCTAGCCATCGGGCCTGATGTGTCTTGAGAATATGATATGGGAATTATCCCAGACCTACTTATTAATCCTACGGTAGGTTTTATTCCTACAATACCATTCGTTGTGGAAGGGCAGACTATAGACCCATTGGTCTCCGTACCTATGGCAATAACACACAGACTTGCGGCAACCGATGATCCAGATCCCGCACTAGATCCACATGTATTTCGATCTAGTACATACGGGTTCTTACTTAATCCTCCTAGTCCACTCCAGCCACTAGAAGAATCTTCTCCCCTAAAGTTGGCCCATTCGCTGAGGTTGGTTTTTCCGAGTATAACCGCGCCAGCTTCTCTCAGCTTTCTTGTAACTGTAGCATCGTCAGGTGGAACAGAGCCCATGAGTGCTCTTGAGCCTGCAGTAGTAGGCATATCATACGTATCGATATTGTCTTTTAAAAGTACAGGAATGCCATGAAGCGGTCCCCTTGACTTTCCTTCAACCAATTCCTTGTCTAGTTTGCGGGCGGCTGCAAGTGCACCATCAGAGATATGGATGACACTGTTAATCGATGGCCCAGTGCGATCTATCGCTTCGATTCGGTTTAGAAAAATCTGTGTAATTTCTTCTATGGTGTAATGTCCATCTTTATACAGCCCTTGAAGTGTATCAATGGTTGATTCAACAGGGTCAAAATCTGGTCGATTGTCTGCAACAGAGGTAGAAGGTTGTTTCTTGCAACCAACAATACCTATTATACTGCTAGATAATAGACATAGGCCGGCCTGATTACAGAAGGTACGTCTGTTCATTGTTTTCTTCTATTGGTTTCACAGAAATATCCAGATAGACATCCTGCTTACTGCAAAATAACAGATATAATGCAGTCTTTCAGGCTAATCTTATAAATAATTGAGGAAGAGCGGCAAAAAAAGGTAAGAATATATAGTCTCAAGAAAAGGTCTTGCTCCACCCCTTCTGCATTTCGACAATCTTGCCATTGACCCAGGAGTGTGCTCTATCGTGCATATCTATTCCATCTGCTTCTCTGATTACCGGACCGAATGCAAGCTTAACAGGTGTAGACCACTTAGCAAATTGATACAAGTATT
>CAZFJO010000543.1:0-2064 GCA_964518915.1 uncultured Saprospiraceae bacterium | reverse complement strand
GCAGAATTGCACCTTCATATTGAAGGGAGTTTCGAACCAGAGCTTATGTTCGAAATTGCACATAGGAACAACATTGAATTGGATTATGATTCGATAGAAGCCCTAAAGAGCGCATACCGATTTAACAATCTGCAAGAATTTCTAGACATCTATTATACGGGTGCTCAAGTATTGCTCCATGAACAGGATTTCTTTGATTTAACATGGGCATACTTAACCAAGGTACACAGCCAGAATGTAGTCCATGTCGAAGTATTCTTCGATCCACAGACTCATACCGACAGAGGGGTGGAATTTGATATAGTCGTCAATGGCATATACAGAGCTTTAGAAAAAGCGAAACAAGAATTAAATATTTCTTTCCGACTCATCATGTCCTACTTAAGGCACTTGAGTGAAGAAGAAGCCTTTAAAACACTGAAATCATCCCTTCCTTATAAAGAATGGATAGATGGCGTAGGTCTTGATTCATCTGAGAAAGGAAATCCACCTAGCAAGTTTAAAGATGTCTTCATTGCATCAGCCCAGGAGGGATACAAACTGGTTGCCCACGCTGGAGAAGAAGGTCCATCTGAATATATATGGGAAGCACTAGACCTCCTTAAGGTAGAAAGAATCGACCATGGAAACAGATGCTTAGAGGATGAGAACCTAGTACAGAGACTGGTGGACAGTAAGATGCCACTGACTCTATGTCCATTAAGTAATCTAGAACTCAAGGTCATCCAGAAAATGGAAGAACATCCTGCCGCACTTATGCTAGATAAAGGGTTACTCGCAACCATACATTCCGATGACCCTGCTTACTTCGGTGGATATATGAATGAAAATTATTATGCTACAGCGATCGGATTAAACTTATCCTTGAGCCAATTACAACAACTTGCCATCAATGCATTTCAAGCCAGCTGGCTATCAACAGACGATAAAGAACTCCGAATCTCTGAAGTCAATGATTATTTTCAGTCCATAGAATAAAACCATCACCCTCCACACGAACACCAGGATACATACTGAGATATTTTACTGATGTAAATCATCTTAGCACAACCTATCCTTAGAATAAAGATTCAGCAAGCCTCTGTATTTCTACAACTCGCTTCTTGTAATATCTCCAGATTAACCTGGTAAGAAAGGCAATGATAATCAAGCATACAACAATGGAGGTTACTATACTACTTACATTTAATTCTTCCGTATAGACAAGCGGAATAAGAACGACACAATTACACAATAAGACAACATTCAATACAGCTAAGATGTATTGCAGCTTTATGAATCTATTTCCTTTTCTAGTGAGAAGATGCAGGCTCTCCGTCGGACTACCATGAGGTGTTCCTGATTTATAGTACTGGATAAATGTAACAATACTTAACATCGGAATAATCAACAATAAAAATATAGAAACACTTGCCATAACCTTGTGCTCTAGGCTACTAAAAAAGTCAAAGAAAACCACCAGAAAAAAAGCACCAAAAAGATAAAGCACACCTTTTACAAATTCCGGGATTAATATTTTATAAAAATTAATCTTTATATCTTTTCTGGCAATTCGCGTTAGATTTTCTTTTCCTAATGAGGTAGAATCAGAAAGATCTACATCGACTTCATTCCATCTATTTTTTAATTCTTCTAAGTTCATACGTGAATTTTTAAAGTAGTTTGGATTTTAGTTTTTCTTTAATTCTCTGAATTCTAGTACCCACATTAGAGGTAGATATATCTAGTATTTCCGATATCTCCTTATGGCTATTTCCTTCTAGGTACAATAGTATAATTGCTTTATCCAGTTGTTTAAGTTCTTGTACTGCTACCATCATATGATTAATCAACTCCATATTATCAGAAGTAGGTTGTGTGGCTAAAACATTGGTTTCAGGTAATAATGCTCGGTGCTCCAGGTTCCTTTTTTCTTTTTTCAGGAACTGTATAGCCGTATTAAGCGAAACCCTGTACAACCAAGTTTTTATGGATGACTTAGACTGAAATGAATCGAGTGACTTCCATACTTGCAGTGCTATTTCTTGCATTAAATCTTCTCTGCTTTCCTGAGTAGCAGTATAC
>CAZFJO010000542.1:0-2068 GCA_964518915.1 uncultured Saprospiraceae bacterium | reverse complement strand
TACCATAAAGTTGTAGAATGGTAGGTGTTATGTCTAAGAGATTAGATCCATAAATAGTATGATCTTTTTTAAAGTCTTCCCCATGCATAACAATGATGCCATAAGGGCTGTGCTCAATGGCAGGGCCTGCGGGCTCCTTAGGAATTGCGGAAGGTCTATTGTGATCAGGATGGAAGCCGTGATCGCTGACAAGGATAATGTGTGTATCTGGACCAGCCAATTCAATCAACCTTCCCAGCATCATATCATGATATCGACAACCACCTGCTACTACATCTTTGTATAAATTATAATCACTGATCGAAATATGGTTTCTTCTGGGTGGGTGATACTTCATAAATCCATGACAGAAATGATCTATAGCATCATAATATACGCCCATGAAATCCCATTCTTCATGCTCCATAATATAAGTCGCCGCAGAATGAATACTGGAAGCATCTGCAATAATTTTAGCTAAACTATGTGGTCTTCTATCTTTGCTCTGATCTACTTCAGACAGATTAGGAATAAACGGAAGAACATGGTTGCTGGTAAGCTCACCAGGATGGACCCTGAGATTAGCAAAGATATTCTTCATCGATCGAGGGTGAACTGTTCCATCAAGCATGGGCCATGGCTGATTTATCGCACTACCTGCTCTCTGATATAAATTAGAAATCATAGTTCCATTGATCTTCTCAGCAGGATGCGATGGCCACCATCCTACTACATGAGACTTCAATCCTTGCTGGGTAAAAATATTCCAGAGCGCTTTTACTTTACGATTGGTGCTATAGATGGGTCTTATGCTTTCTCCTGATGGATCTGGCTCGGTAAAACCAAGGATTCCATGCTTGTAGGGTCGCTTCCCTGTTGCAATAGAAGTCCATAAGGTCGGAGATAAGGGTGGATCTAGTGTTGCAAGTTTTCCGATCACACCGCCTAAAATTAAGGATTTAAGATTCGGCATTAAGCCTGCATCTATCAATGGATGCAAAAACTTCCAATCCGCTCCATCCCAGCCGATAAGAAGTACTTTCTTTTTCTTCATAAAATTAAAATCTTGTAAGCTATCCTTGATTGCTTCCCTGAATCTCAGTATCAAGATTACGAGACTGCTTCCTTTTTTCTCTCCATAGCATAACTCCCTTGTAACCAAGTGCTAGTAAACCCAGTGAACCACCTACTGGGATTTCATAATTCTGTCCTGAAGGTACTGTAATTCCAGATCCTTGCTTAAAAGATTCGTCGGCACTCATAATTACATAAAGATGGTAATCAAAAAACTAGAGAACGAATTTTTCATATCTAGAATTTCCATTCTCTTCTACTTTCAAGAAGTAAGTACCAGAAGGGTATCCGGATAGATCTAGGGAAACTTGGTTACTTCCTTCCGCAACTATTTTCTGAGTCAGTACCAGTCTCTTTCCTGCTAAGTCAAATACCGAAACATCTATTTTTCCTGAAATAGGTGTATTTATTCTAAAACTCAACCTCTTACTGAACACTGGATTAGGAGAGATATCAATAAGAACATTATTCTTTTCTAATTCGACAGTAACTACATCACTGTAGGTAGCGTTGCCATTAAAGTCAAGCTGTCTTAATCTGTAATAGTATACCGAACCTTCTGTAACATGGGGGTCAATATAAGAATAGGTACTTAATTTATTGCTATTCCCTGCGCCTTCTACGAAAGACAGGCTTTTATAATCAGACCCATCCAGGCTTCTTTCTACTTCAAACCCGGAGTTATTCTGCTCTATCTCTGTAGACCAGTCTAAAGCAACTTTTCTTTCTTGTACTTCTGCTGAGAAGTCTACTAATTGTATCGGTAAGGTACCACAATTTCCAGCACTAACCATTGTAGCTGTCCCTGCGTTAAAACCCATCTCCTCAATTACGAATGAAACTGGAACAGCAGAATTGTTCAAGGATAATTCTAAAAAGCCAGGAGCACCTGCACCACTTATTACGCCTAAAAATCCAGAAGCATCATTGCTCCAGTTACCTGAAGCACCACTGTTATAAGCAAGTGTAGCTAATGTAGCTTGAGCCGAAGCAGTATTAATCATCTGATTAGAAC
>CAZFJO010000541.1:0-2070 GCA_964518915.1 uncultured Saprospiraceae bacterium | reverse complement strand
GGTTATGGTATGTGTTCCTGGACCTGCAGCTGCTGGATTAAAAATGGCTTGATTAGCCATAAGATCTGTTATTCCAGATCCTGAAAATGTACCTTCATAACCACAAGAGATATTAGCGGTGAAGACATCTGTAGGGTCGGTAGGACAGTAATTGTCACCATTGACAAAGGTTACGGTCTGATCAATAGAGTAAGTCAGGCTCATAATCTCTGCAGTAAAATTGCAGCAACAATTTACAGCTGGAGTAGGATCAAAGAGGATATCTAAACTACCATCAGCAAGCGCTGTTCTTGCATTGACACAAGGAATGGTGATTTCTTGACAGACAACTACACCGCAAGAAAAATTAGTTGTACTACATAGCAATGGATCTGCATCTGTATTTCCGATATCTACTCCGGTATCTGTACCGTCAAAAAAGACGTCTGCATGTTCATCCACTGGAGGAGTAAAATCTGGACAAGCATTGGCATTTCCATCTAAATCACCTTGTGCACAAACCGTCATAACAATATCACTGGTTATGCAGGTAGGTAGATTGGTTAAATTAAAAACGATATTACCTCCAAACGATCCCGCATCTATTGTCGGGGCAGATGTGGTGAAGGTCTGGCTCTGTATCTGAAAAGCGATTGATGTAAACAAGACTATGCATGCTACTCTTTTCATCCATTTCATATTCAATGCATTTATGTAAATAACCCATACAGATGTATTTATATTCCAATTAATACAATTAGGAGAGTAGCTTTTTTTCGCTAAGTATCTCGACTCTTTAGATATAGTAGGCATACGGATATTATTGTTATACGTGTAACCTTCTTATCGAGATAAGTATTTATCTCACAATACCAATAAAAATCCTTTCGTCTATACTTCAAATATAATGTATAATTATATATATAAAGTATTGAAGGATATTAATTATTGATTTACTTCACTTTACAAATTTAATATACTGTAATTCGACTTCACAACTACTCTCTATTGTAAACATACGCATGAATCATTCCAATACATAGAAATGTAGCTTATAGTATCGCTCTCAGTTCGCCCATTTTATTGATAAGATTCTGTGATTGCTGATAATCTAGCGTCTGCTGACCATCGCTGAAAGCTTTTTCAGGACACTCATGTACTTCCATTATTACAGCATCTGCTCCAGCAACTACAGAAGCCATGGCAATCTTGTCGACATACTTTCTGATTCCTATGCCATGGGATGGATCGGCAATTACAGGAAGGTGCGATCGTTCTTTAAGGATAGCGATGGCATTGATATCCATCGTATTGCGGTAGGCCTTCTCGAATGATCTTATGCCGCGCTCGCATAACATGATCTTTTCATTCCCATTGGAAAATATATATTCTGCGGACTGAAGCAATTCATCAATTGTTCCTGAAATCCCTCGTTTAAGCATGACCGGTTTATCTACTTTACCGAGTTCGTCTAGAAGGTTGAAGTTCTGACTGTTTCTTGCGCCAACCTGGAAGATGTCTATATAATCATGCATCGGTTCTATCTGAGAAACTTGCATCACCTCTGTTATAATTTTAATCCCATTTTCTTGAGCGATCTCATGCCACATCTTCAGGCCGTCCATTCCCAGTCCTCGGAAGCTATATGGCGAACTTCTAGGCTTGTATACACCTCCTCTCATGATCTTGATACCGAGCGCTTTTAGGTGCTCGATGGTGGATCTGATCTGTTCTTCTCCTTCTATAGAGCAAGGACCAGCCATTACTTGGAAATCCCCATTTCCGATTTTTATACCATCACCGATATCAATGGCAGTCTTACCGACTTTCCACTTAGAGGACACCAACTTATATGGATCAGAAACACGATGGATATCCTTGACGCCAGGAAGGTTACCTATAGATCGCATGTCGATATCATTCTTACCGATACACACAAGGTATTTTCCTTGTTGGGTATTGATCTCATTGACCTTAAAGGATTGTCCTACAACGGCATCTACAATTGAGGTATGATCTGCTTGACTTGTTTCAGGATGTAATTGGATTATCATCTTATCTTTTTTATAAAGTTATGTACGAGTGTAGGAA
>CAZFJO010000540.1:0-2071 GCA_964518915.1 uncultured Saprospiraceae bacterium | reverse complement strand
CCCTCTGATATGTTGCGAAACTGTCGTCCATGAAATAGATAAAAATGCACAACGCAACCTGTATAGAATATCATTGAAAGAAAATCAAAAAGCGCTTATAAGAATGAGGTCCCCAGATATCGAGATGGAATCAGAGATATATCTTTACGATGGATACGGGCTAGAGATCGGTCATTATGTAGGTGCTAGGCGAGAGATTGAAGTGATTCTTGATGAATCGGTCCATGGTAATTCTATCCTCATTGCGTGTTCTGATCTCAGCGGAAATGATTACGGTACGTATGGTCTACACTTCCAGACCTTGATGGAAAACCATTGTGCTGGTTTTATCTCCTGTCCAGAAAACGTTATACACGATGCCATCAACCATGTTTCCGAAGCGAAGAGTTATGAAATTGATGGGATAGCATCTGATCAGTGGTCTTTTAAAGTGACTTCTGAATCGCCTCACCTGGAGGCAGAACTCAGATTGTATGATCCTCATGGATCATTGGTTCGTTCATCCATCGGAAGAGGTGTCGTAGAACTCAGAGGCACATTTGCGGAAAGCGGAACTTACCTTCTCCTTATCAATGACGATGGTGGCAATGATACCGGAAGATTCAAAATTGAAAAAGCAACTCCTCCTGTATCGGTAAAACTGCCTGATTGTATAACCCTATATGATGGATATGATCCGCTGGAATGTCGAAGCATCTCCCCGACTGTGACTGGTGTTGCATCAACAGACATACATTATCTCTGGCACAATGGAGACCCCGCTTCTGAAATTACAGTATGCCCTGAAGATCCTGCGACTGCAAGCGTTATGGTGTGGACAGATAATCAATGTTCTTACACAGATACTACTTACGTCCATGTTATCGATGTAAGATGCGTGGATGATCAAGAAAAAATATCTTTATGTTCTATGGATTCTTTAGGAAATACAGAAACTATATGCGTTGACTTTAACGAAGTAGAATCATTCTTACGTTCTTCTGGTGAGATAAAATATTCATTAGGTCCATGCAATCAACAACCATGTTCTGATGATCCTCAGATTATTACTGATGGATTAACGGAAGAAAATTCTCCTGAGTTGGAATATGTAGAATTGAAAAAGGCCATTTCTTTATCCCCGACTATAGCACAATCAGACTTGAAGGTAAATATAAGTAATTCTATTTCAGGTAAAGCTACAATCAGTATACTAGACATAAGTGGCTCCCTTACCATGTATACATCTTATACTGTCGAGAATAACAGCAGTATATCTATAGACGTACAAGACCTCAGAGAAGGTCTATACTATCTCGTCTTAATCAACGAGGATGAGAGGTATACTGAGAAATTTATGATAATGCGATAAGGAGGATGGTTAAACTGTGGACCTACTTAATGGTAGGTACAAGTCCTGGTTCATCTAAGATAGGTTCCGTTTTTTCAATTCGGATCGGGTTATCACCGAAGTAGTAAGCTAAGTAGATTCCTGTGAATATATACTTGTCATTGCTTGAGGCGTTTCCGCGCAAGGACCCTTGATCCGACACCTCTAGTCCTATTTCTGGCCCTCTGTCAGATAATTCAGCTGCTAAGTCTCCTCTTTCCATCCTTAAAATATCTAAATCTGGATATATATTGCTGACGTCATCTAAGTAATCCGTCATCGTCCACCTTGATGAAACCTCAATACCCATATTCATCCTATCCGTTAATCTAAATTCAATGCCAAAGTTAAATGGAATACTTACCGCCCTCAATTCATACTTCTTAAAAGACTCAGAACCAGGCAATTCTTGTCCTTCTGTCCCTAATGGCTGCAAAAAGACAATATTCCCTTTAAAATCTGTACGCGGATTAAATGAAAAGTAATTAATCCCTGTTCCAGCTATAAAATGGATGCCATATTTCTCGAAACCACCTAAAAACAAGTTATTCAGATCGAATTCTCCGACAAGTCCTATCTCATTGATGGGAGAATTGAAACGCAAGTTCCTTTTTCTTCTTACAGCATCGTTAGAATTGTAGTCATCACCAGATACTGTTCCAGAAAAATACCTAAGATTTACGCTGAAGTAATCATTTAATT
>CAZFJO010000539.1:0-2072 GCA_964518915.1 uncultured Saprospiraceae bacterium | reverse complement strand
ATCTATTTCTATCATTATTTAAATCGATCACCATACCATTTAAATATGATTTGATTTTTGCGTTTTCTTTTCTTTTTTCATTCCAATTATTGATTTGAAGCGCGATTAGAATTCCAAGTACAACAAGAATTATTTCTCCAATAGCATATTTTAAATACTTTCCAGTTTTTCCTTCTGAGAGCAAGTTTTGTCTAATTTTTCTAAAGAATTTTATCATTGGTTATTTTGGTTTGTCCTAATGAAGCACAACTTGTATATATCCGCATATGTTCTGTAGCAGATATCATGTTTTTTCTGGTTTTCCACCAGGATTAAGGTCTGAAAATAAGGAATCAAGCGGACTTATAATACCTGTAAGCTTATTATTACTTACATGGGTGTATATCGTAGTGGTCTTAACGGATGCATGACCCAACAAAGTCTGGATAAATCGGATGTCTACTCCATTATCCAGAAGATGCGTCGCGAAACAATGTCGCAAGGTATGCGTGGTTACTTTCCTAGATATACCTGCTTTCTTGGCAGCCCTTTTTACCACAGCTTGTACACTTGATTCAGAATACTTATGCTTCCGATCCGTACCCTCAAATAACCAATACTGCGGTTGATACATATCGAAGTACTTGCGGAACACTTCTTTCAGTGTCTTGCTCAACATAACCATACGATCCTTCTTGCCCTTGCCATTCTTGACTATAATCTGATTCCTATCCCAGAATAAATCCTCCACCCGTAAGGCCAGGATCTCTCCTAGACGCAATCCACTAGAATATAGAGTAAATAGAATGGTCATGTGCTTAAGATTAGTCGTAACCTTAAACATTCTATGCACCTCCTGCTTACTCAGTATTGTAGGCAGTGCCTTGCTCTTGCGTGGACGATCAATTTTATCAATCTGGAAATCAGGACGGAAAATGATCTTAGTATAGTACAGCTTAATGGCAGAAATAATCCCATTGATTCTAGACTCTGAAATGTTCTGCCGCGACACGATGGCTATGTAAGCATTGGCCTGTGCAGCACTGCGTCCGGATAAGGGTGTTGTAGGAAGGAATTTAATATAATGAATCAAGTAACTGCTGTATTGCGTAATCGTTTTCCAGCTGTATCGCATACTGATCATCTTGTCTAGGTAGTGGCTGACCACTTGCTTATACATAGGTTCCACTTTATCCATATAGCGTGCTTTTTTATTGATGTGCGAGGGTACATCCGCAGTGTACACACTAGCCTCTTGCGGAATCCTGTTGATGACATCGATGTCCTCTTCTGACAACCAATCAAGTAGGCGCTTTATAATCTGTGGCTCATGAGGGAAAATCCATCGCTTATTGTACTTGTCATAGTATCTATCTGGAATTTCCTTGAGAAATGTCAAGCTGCGATGTACCCCTTTAACCTTCATCACAACTTTTTCCTTATGCTCTGGCGTCACATACAATTCTACCTTACGCCGATTCTCAGTAAGCTTTACAATAGATGCCAGCTTATCATAATCTTCCTCTAGCCACAATCCATATCTACGCTGCAAGGATTCTAGGTTTCTCATACAAGATTTAATCACCCATGTCTTTTTGCTAGGATTCCAGTAAGCTCTTTTCAGCTTACGCAAATAGGCCACATCAGATTTAGTATACTTTATAGAAAGATGAAAATCGCTTCCTGTCCACGTAATGCTTGGTTTCGATATAGTCGATATGCCAGCCGTTGCCGAAGTGCCAGGCGATGGTTTAGCTGGAGGTGACGTTTTTACGTCTATGCCGGTATGGGCATCCTTAGTAGCACAATGGATGGTTCCGGTATCAGTCGACCAAGAAGCGTAATACCCCGTGTCTTTAAATGCTTTCTTGGCATCTACGGAATATTCCATATGCCAGCATTCAAGATCCTTACAGTACTTTGCGTCTGGTAAGGTTTTAATGGTTGAAACAATGTCTAGTCTTGGTGGCATCTGAAACAGATAACGCCGTTCCCCATTTACAAAAGTGTCTTTAATGATAAGCATGATTAAAAAAGCAATTATAGGTCTATATAGAACATTTACTTGCCAAACATAATGATAATTAATATAC
>CAZFJO010000538.1:0-2074 GCA_964518915.1 uncultured Saprospiraceae bacterium | reverse complement strand
ACTCTAGGGCGTCTATAAGTGGCATTTTCATCCCATAAAATTTAGCTTCTGCAAAGAATTTGCTTTTATAGAAATCAGGATTATTCATGGCCATGTCAATGGCCGAATCAGTTCCATTATAATTAGCCTTATAATCCGACACCAGATTCTCTACGCTGTAATTACTCCTAGTTTCTATGAACTTCTTAAACGTATCTAATCGAACATAATTCCACCCTGCTCTTACCAGCCCTACACATACATCGTTTTCTATGACGGGTTTAACATCCCTCAGAACAGTAGGAGAAACTTCTATTTCTCCCTTTCTATTTTTACCGTACTTAGCAATGATATTGAAGTATCCCTTATCCGTAACCTCAGATACATTGTATTCCTCATTCTTATATGCAGACTCAAAACTACTGCAATTAAAAAAAGAAAGCTTGCCATCAATAAAGACAAATGCGCCATGATAATTTCTGTTATCAACATAAAATCCATTATACTTCTCCAATGCTTTATTGGACCCAGGCTCTAAACTTGCTGCTCTTTCCTGAGCAGTCTTTCTGGCATCATCAGCTTGCTTAACATTATCCGCTTCTTCTTGTTTTTTTTTCGCATCGATTTCATTCTTTATTCGCAATTCCTCAGCTTTAGCTTCTGCCTTTAATTTTTCTTCCAGTGACAAGTTACTTGCTACAGGCCAAGTACTGTCTATTTTAGTACTCAGTGAGCTTTCTGAGCTTTCCGATTTAGAAGAACATCCTTGACACAATAAAATGAGAAGTAAAAAGACTGATAAAAATTGAATTCCCTTTTTCATAATTAGCTATACATGATTATAACCTCTAAGGTATGACCACGAGTCGAAGTAAAACTCTTAGAATTATACATCGGTAAAATTCAGCTATCTGATGGTAGGTTATAGGTAATATAAGACATCCTCAGTACCCGTATATGAAATTCATATACAAGAGTAAGAATCATAGCAAACATATTTATTAACTGCTAAGTCCTACCAACAACTACAAAGTCTGAAAATTATTAATAACCTAAGGACGTATCTACTTCTTTATTCGCTTCGCCAGCGACTCCTTCCACACCCTACCAGCTGGTGTCGGCTTATAGGAGAAGTCTTCTATCAACATAGGTGACCACTGCGGGTCGAAGACCCAGATCACATATGAAATTGATTTTTCCGCTGTGAAATCTAAAAGGTAATCTACATACTTACCGTCATCCACAACTGGAATATGGGCTCCTTCTGCTTCTGGTCCACAATAGCCTACTTCTGTTAAGATCACAGGATACTTATCTGCAACAAAGGCCCAGTCTGCTTGCCATGCTTCTCTCCATGGATAAGTCCTCTTCTGAGGATATGGATGAGCGACATATGCTATGCCTTCCGCATCTATAGGTTGTAGTTCGATCGGAGTAAGATCATACGCCCAGTTGAATCCAGCTACAAGTGGAATATTCTTAGCGCCATGAGCGCGGATAATGGTTATAACTTCTTCCATGATGCTTTTCCACTCTGGCCATGTACATACGCCTAACTGTCCACCATAAGTTGTTGGCTCGTTGTATAACTCGAAGAAAGCCACTGTCGGATTATCTCCATATCGCTTGGCCATAGTTGCCCAGAATTTCATGGTCTCATTGAGAGATGTTTCATACATCTCATGCTGGAACAATCCAGATTTTAAGTTTCCGATACTGTGCCAATCAATGATTACGTATAGCCCTCTTGCTTCGGCAAGTGCAATCCCTCTGTCTAAGAGTTTTATATATTCTTCCTCTCCTCTTTCTCTCCATGCTCGAGGATGAACAGGGAATCTAACCAGGTTAGAGCCCCATGTTTTTATTGCGTCAAAATAGGCATCTGTCCATTGGCCATCTTTTTCTAATTTATCCGGGTCCGAGGTATTCATTCCTGAGAAAACAATGGTCTTACCTGTTTCGTCGATAAATGAATTTCCTTGTACTGCTATCCAAGACATTTGCCCATGAGCGAAAAAAGAAATAAGCAATAGCAATGAGATGTTCGTTATATTTTTCATTGATCGTTAATTGAGTTTGATGCAAATACTTTCTT
>CAZFJO010000537.1:0-2082 GCA_964518915.1 uncultured Saprospiraceae bacterium | reverse complement strand
GATAATATTTGTACACAGATCTTCCATTTCTTTCTTCTCCATTTCGGTATCGCTGCTACAAGAAATAATAAATAAAGACAGGATAACCAACCAAGTAATTTTCAATCCGTCTTTCAGACTTACAAGTTTCAATCTTAACTGATTAAATGTACATGATATTACGGAAACATTTAACCATTTGCTGAAAAGCTAAAAGTTAAAGTCTACTACTTGCTATTATATCCACTTAAGGGAATTCTAAATTTCTATATGTGAGCTACTGACCATCTTGCTGTTTAAATTATACCTCCAGTATCAAACTTGGTAAAAAAACACACATTTGCGTAAGCGAAAAACTATCCTCCCGCATCACTCTCCTTCACCTTCTTAAATCGTGGTGGTTCATCTCCAAAATCAATGGTCAACTCAGAAATTACTCCTTCACTATCTGGGTGAAAATTAATGTAAAATGACGGTATATTTTGGTGGAGGCCGCTACTCGTAACTCTATTGACGAAAGTGTTGTAATGGGCATGTTCCAGTCCCAATTCAAAAGCTGGAAAACGTATCTTCAGATGTTCTGCTTCTTGATTAACTACTATATCGCCGTAACCGGGATGAAAATATATACCTGTATATTCTGCGAGGTCATGAGTAATCGGCTTTTCAATGTTTGGGTCACCTAATCCTTGTACCGGAACCATCGCTTGACCTATGTTTATGTCATACTCATCCCATGCTTTTCTCTTCCTATTTAATAATCTATCTACAATCACTTCTTCAATTACGTGCGAGAGCATATTAGAAGAACCTTGATTGTTAAGGATAACAATCCCTATGGAATTGTGTGGATACATGGAAACATGTCCTGTAAATCCAGATACATTCCCTCCGTGATTCACCCTATATAGATCCTTATACTGATGTACGAACCATCCATATCCATAGGTATCACACAATAGGTTGGATCTTCTATCGTAGTTAAAACTTCCTCTTATAATATTATGTTCACTGAAAGATGCTTCTAGATAAGCTTTAGGTATTATCTGTTGATCATTGTATATCCCCTTCGCCATTAACATTTTCAACCATTTAGCTAGATCCCTGGAGGTTGTGTTGATTCCTCCAGAGGCAGCTGACTCATATTGATTCTCATACTCGACTCTATAGGGTTGATCATTATGGACACTGTATCCGACAGCATAGTTATCAGAAGATTGTATGCTTTCTAGGTTACAATTAGAATGAGTCATATTAAGTGGAATAAATAGTTCTTTCTCCATGTTTTCCTCCCATGTGAGCTCAGTAATTTCTTCCGTGATAGCTCCTAAAATAGCATACCCCATATTACTATAATCGAAACCCGCTCGCACTTGATTATTCGGAACTAGATGTGGTAGTCTCTGTAGATGTTCTACCATATTCTTCTTAGGGAAAAACACATGGGCAAGGTCCACATTCCCTATCCCAGACCTATGAGCAAGTAAATCTTCAATGCTAATTAAATCGTTCATAGCACTTTCTGAAAACTGTAAATAGTCAATGTGTTTCCTAGGACGATCAGTTACATCGAGTTTTCCTTTTCCTTGATAAACGCCGATTAAGGATGCAGTTAAGGATTTCGTTACAGAACCTATAGGAAAGATTGTGTTTTCTGTTACGGGAAGCTTTTTATCAAGATTTCGATAGCCATACCCTTGATTGTACAATATCACGCCATTCTCAATGATGGCTAGAGACAAGCCCACGGTATGGTATGTTTTCATAAGACTATCAATCTCCGCATCGAGACCGATAAGCCTAGGATCTTGTTGAGCAGAAAGCAACTTTATCCAGAGCAGTAGAAAGAAATAGATAAGCGTTTTCTTCATTTCGTGTACTTTAAGTTTTACTCATTGCTTCTTCATTCTTAAAGCAATCAACAACCTCAAAAGTAACCACAATCTATAGCTCTATTTACCAGAATCATGATTTCAGAACTGTAATATTACCTCTAAACATCCGATTGATGCCATTTCTCATGTTCCCCTAAAATTAAAAAAACTCTCATTAGGACTCATTCTTTAAATCTAATTTCTTCTGTTTCGTGTTCATACCGCTCAC
>CAZFJO010000536.1:0-2092 GCA_964518915.1 uncultured Saprospiraceae bacterium | reverse complement strand
AGGAGCAATAAGAAAATTACAGTGCACATATAATTTATTGAATATGAATGGTTTCTGAGTCCTAGATGCCAGATTGTTTTTTCTCAGAAACCCACTCCGCATAATCCCTAGCAAAGTAGGTTATAATCATATCTGCTCCCGCTCGTCTCAGACTTAACAATACTTCAGGCATCGCTTGCTCATAATCCAGCCAGCCATGTGCAGAAGCGGCAAGCAGCATGGCGCACTCTCCAGATACATGGTAACAGACGATGGGAAGATCAGAATTTTCTTTCAGCACATGTATGACATCCATATAATGTAACGCCGGCTTCACCATCAGAAAATCAGCGCCCTCTTCCTCGTCAAGAATGGCTTCGATGGAAGCTTCACGCTTATTAGCTGGATCCATCTGATAGGTCTTTTTATCGCCTTCCTTAGGAGCGGAATCTAGGGCATCACGGAAAGGTCCGTAATAGGCGCTGGCATACTTAGCCGTATAACTCATAATAGACGTCTCGGTATATTCCTCGTCGTCAAGCGCTTCTCGGATGACTTCTACCCTGCCATCCATCATATCTGAGGGACCGATGATGTCGAATCCTGCTTCTGCTTGTAATACAGCCATCTCTGCAAGAATCGGCAGCGTAAGGTCATTGTCAATATTTCCGTCTACTACTACTCCGTCATGACCATCTGAACTATATGGATCTAGCGCTACGTCAGAAATTAGGCAAGCCTCAGGAAATTTTTCTTTAATCTTTCTTGCGCCTTCTAAGTAAAAGTTGCTGGGATCAAGGCCATAACTGGCTTCTCGGTCCTTTAGTTTTTCTTCTACAATGGGAAACAAGATGAATTTATCGATGCCCAATTTCAAGCAAGCTTCTATTTCTTTTAATGCTACATCTATGGACATCTGGTGGGCCACAGGAAGCGAAGGCACTTGGTTTTTTATACCTTGTCCATCTATAAGAAAGAGCGGCATGATCAATTGACTTACATCTAATCGTGTTTCTCTTACGGCATTTCTTATGGCTGCCGATTTTCTATTTCTTCTGGGTCTTCTTAACATTCTAGTCTTGATTAAGTGGTTCTTTTCTAGGTACAGGATCGTGTCCATGAGGGCCCCATGGATGGCACTTGAGAATGCGCCGGAATCCGAGATAAAATCCTCTGAGGATTCCCCATTCTCGGATGGCTTCTATCATATAGCTAGAGCACGTCGGTTGAAAACGGCAAGTAGGTCCGAGTAGGGGAGAAATCAATTTCTGATACCCTCGGATAGGAAGAATAAATACCTCTTTTAGTAGATTCATTATTAAAAAGTGACTTCTTCTACTTGCTTTACATCGTCAAAGATAAAAGATGCTACCCGCTTTCTGTCTTTTTTTATAGTTACTACATTCCGCTGATCTTCAAACAAGTCTAGCAGGACCCGATTAGAAAGGGATAGGTGCTGTATGTCATCTAATTCTGAGACCTCTAAATAGCACCAGGCAGCCATGAAATCTTCTGAACTTTCTTTTCCTATGAAAGTTAAGTTCACAGTCTCTCCGTCTATTTCTAAATCGAGCATGTCATAAAAATAATCCAGTATAAGTGAATCTGTTTCGACGGCTTCTTTTTCTGTGAGAATCTTGAGATTGTCACTGCCCCTTTCTAAAAGTGCAGCCTCTAGATCATCTACGAATACATTGATTACAATCTGAAGTGCCTTGTCTTCTGTATCGTATTTTAAATCCATTTTACTTAGGTGTAAGTCATGATCGATTCCTGATGTGAGGAAAACGCCTAGAGAAAAAAGAGACAATACGATGTGCTTCATAGCTATGATAATTGTTTTAGATCACTTCTTTGTCAAGGTATATGCTTTCGCAAATATGCAGTACTTAACCCATCGTTTTTAACAAAAATATAGATGAATAATTCCTTGCAGAATAAAATATTGTACTATCGGAGCCGTCGGACTAGAATATCGATTAATCTACCGTAATGCATATTAAATTTCAATAATGAGCGATTCTATAAAATGTGAAAATAAACAACTGAAATACAGCGATAAATACATAAATTAAAATCATTATATGACAGTTTATATACACAAGTGTGCGAT
>CAZFJO010000535.1:0-2098 GCA_964518915.1 uncultured Saprospiraceae bacterium | reverse complement strand
ATATACAATTGGGTGACCTGCTGTTTTATGTAATTTGACATTTTTAGCACCCGCCTTTCTGA
The DNA here is from genome assembly GCA_964518915.1 of uncultured Saprospiraceae bacterium. GTDB lineage: Bacteria > Bacteroidota > Bacteroidia > Chitinophagales > Saprospiraceae > JABDLO01. Next base: position 2,036 of record CAZFJO010000535.1, on the reverse strand, counting down.
AGTGCGCTGCAATCATAGATGCCGTTTTCTTAACATCTTTAGCGTACGCTGGATCTGCCGAAATTGATGGAATTCTTAATAACTCTAACAACTCTTCTAGAAAAGATTCTCTGTTCTCGTTTATATAAGCTTGCGTCTTAATCATGATATTCATGTGATTGGATAATCCACAATAATACAAAAATATGATAGTAAAAATGTATAAGAAGCGTGTGCTACTTGCAGGAAGCATACTGAAAAAAGCCTATTCTATCCTTGTCTAACAACTTTTAAGCCTTATCTTTGCAGTCTTTTTGATATAAAGTATACGATTATGCCTAAAATGAAAACACACTCAAGCGCTAAGAAGAGATTTAAAGTGACTGGGTCCGGTAAGGTAAAGAGATTTCAGGCCAACACTTCTCACCTTATGAGAAAGAGGTCTAAGAAAGCTAAGACCAAGTTGAATGGTTCTACCCTTGTAGCAAGTGTAGATCAGCCTAGAATCAAGAACCTACTTTGTAAGTAATCATTTTTTTAACGAGAATACAGGATAGAAGAATCCTATAATGGATCTCTGTATTGAACTAAAAACACAACATTATGCCTAGATCTGTAAATGCAGTAGCATCTAGAAAAAGAAGGAAGAAAATCCTTAAATCCGCCAAAGGTTATTTTGGTGCAAGAAAAAACGTCTATACAGTAGCTAAGAATGCTGTTGAAAAAGCATTACAATATGCTTATAGAGATAGACGCAACAAGAAAAGAGCGTTCAGAAGACTATGGATTGCAAGAATCAATGCGGCAGTGAGACCTCATGGATTGAGTTATTCTAAGTTTATCCACTTGCTTAGTAAAGCTGAAGTAGGATTAAACAGAAAGGTCCTTGCTGATTTAGCAATGAATCATCCAGACTCTTTTAAAGCAATAGTCGATAAGGTAAAATAAACTTATCAAGCCGATAAAAGGAAGGCCGGTTACTCTCTTGAGTAATCGGTTTTTTTATGCCCGTATGGCTTCTACAGGATCTAATTTAGCAGCAAGAAATGCCGGAAGGATACCTGAAACAATACCGACAACAACTGAAACGCCTACACCGAATGCTATATTCCAGAAAGACAATGTCATCTGAAAAGGAGAGACTGCAGAAATCAAACTTACAATTGCCAGAACCAGCGCTAGGCCTAGCAATCCTCCAAAAATGCAGAGGATTACAGCTTCTACTAAAAACTCCAATAAGATTATATTTTTCTTAGCGCCCAGGGCTTTCTTAATCCCTATAATGTTGGTTCTTTCTCTTACTGAGACGAACATGATATTGGCCACAGAAAACATCCCGACCAGTAAGGCGAAGAACCCTATGACGATTCCTACTAAGCTCAATACAGAAAATAAATCGTCCAATAAGTCGGTCAACAAACTAACTTCGTTGATCGCGAAATTGTCTTCTTCTAGTGGCTTCAGCCTTCGTTTAGCTCTTAATATTCCAGTGACTTCTCCTGTAAGATCTTCTAAGTTGCTATCTTCCTTAACCTTAATATTAAGCATCCTGCCTACAGAACTTTTATCTTTTATACTGACGTATTTTTTAGCCGTTGCAAATGGAACCCATATTACTTCATCGAAATTGATAAAATTAAACATGTTTTCTCCTTCTGGTTCGAGCTTAGCTACAACTTGAAATTTTTGTCCAAATATTTTTACACTTTTCCCGATTGGTTGTTCATTACCGAATAGCTCGTCAGCAACAGTACTACCTAAGATTAATTTATTAGCCCCTGCCCGCTCCTCTTGTGGTGTAAAGTATCTTCCTTGCTTTATTTCAACTTGCTGGATGTTCTGATATTCAGGGCTTGAACCCATTATGAATGCATTGCTGACGCTGCTCGATTTATACTTTATCGTTCTTCCACCTGTAAATACAGTATAGGCTACATCCTGAGCTAGGTCAGATCGTTTTTTTATAAACTCATAATCTTCATAACTCGGATCTGGACGTCTCGCATATTTCCAGTAATTCTGCGATGGATCTTCATTCCATGGCATTTTATCTACGT
>CAZFJO010000534.1:0-2104 GCA_964518915.1 uncultured Saprospiraceae bacterium | reverse complement strand
AGCGCTGCTGCAGACCAGATAATATCAGTAATATTATCAACCCAGGAGAAACGGGTATTGCCCTCAGTCTTTATCTGACAGCAGAAGCTTTACAATTTAAAAACCAAGGCCCTCAATACTTGTTTCAGAGTAGTAGATTCATCAATGTAAATGAACCTGCAGATTATCAAGTTGGATTCGGAGATGTAGAAAACGATGACCTAAACATTACGCCAGTTAATTTAAGTCGCGCAGGCGGATTAGAAGGAGTCAACGGAGGCAATACTTTTAGCTGTATAGGTTTACAGCCAGATCCAGCAATGTGTCCACCTCCATATGATCAAGCGAATTTCGTAGATGGCGCTACAGCTGAAAATCCTTTTATGGCTGGGAGTATGGTTCAGAATGGGCTAGGCCTATATAAGATGACACTAGGCCAGGTCAGCTTTAATGGTGTAGCGTTTCAAGTTGAAGAATCAAGAAATGGTGCATTGTTATCTAGGTCTTATTTCGAAACAACGATTTTGGGTATATCTTCTGAAAATGGCAGAGTTACTGGTCATAGATATTATGATGAAAATAATAACGGAATGTATGATGATGGAGAACGATTGGTTTCCTTCATACCAGAAGTTACCGGTGAAGTATGTAGGATTAACTTTTCAGAGGAAGCATCTACTTACGAAGCATTCGCTGAACCTTCAGGAATAACATTTATTAATCACGAAGCTGCTTGGACATTCATAGGAGGAATAGATCAGATTGATTTTTCTGATTTCAATGCCAATTCATCTACAGAATATGACTTAGGATATGTAAAAAAAAGGGGACATTGAATCTGCAGAAGTTTCTGTATTCAATAATCGCGCAATCTGCAATGAATCGGATGTTCTTTTTGTTTCTGTTTTTAATGATGGCAACAATGATCTTGAAGGGCAGCTGATATTGTCAGGATGGGGAAACCTTTCTTTTTTATCTTCTAGTACAGATTATACTACTTCAGGAGATAGTGTAATCATTAATTATAACAATCTTCCTTTTTTAGAAGAATGGGTCATCGAGCTTGAAGTGGCTATCGGAGACGAAAATCAAACGGGCAATGCCGCCGGTCTCTTGATAAATCATATATACAATACAGTAGGGGAGGATGATATCTCTGTAGAAGAAACCATTGAATTTTCTGACATCATATTATGCGCATACGATCCTAATGACATAAGCGTATCTCCGGCTAGAGGAAACAACAATCCTACAGGATTCAGTGAAGCGCTGACCTATAAGGTTCGATTCGAAAACGAAGGGAATTACTTCGCGTCTAATGTATTCGTAGACAACCCTATAGACATGAATATAGATCTTAATTCACTGAGAGTAATTGATTCTTCTCACCCGATGCAATACAATATCTACGAAGGGGAAGATGGTCAACCGCATATACTATTCGAATTTAAGAATATACAATTACCAGGCACCAATGGCCCTGAACAAGAACGGCAAGGATATATTGTATACCAAGTAAACAATGTAGGTGGATTGTCAGAGGGTACAGAAATATTCAATCAAGCGGATATTTACTTTGATCAGAATAAGGGAATCTTGACGAATCAAGTTATGAATACGCTGACCAGTGGTACAGTCCATACAGCAGATGTTGACATAACCAAGATTGAGGTAATGCCTAACCCGGCTGAAAATCACATTATAGTCAGAGGTAAGGATAAGTGGAATTTCAAGATCTATGACCTGCAAGGCCAGCGGGTATCTTCCGGATCAGTCAATTCTTCTGGTAGAATTGATGTTTCATCATTGGTTGAAGGTGTCTATATTTTTAAGGCGACTTATGGAGATCAGACAACCGTTGCAAGATTCGTGAAGATATAGATCTACTAGTAAGGTGATAGAAACAAAAAAGGACAAGATTATTCATCTTGCCCTTTTCGTGGGTGGAAGAAACACAATGTTTTGAACCTATTTCCATAATATTTACAAGTTAGTATCATGAGAACTTCTTCTATATAATTCTTGGATAATTACTTTCAATAATGCATTGAGATGTTGTATGTTGAAGCTTCTGGAATAGTTCATATAACTGTGTCTATTGTTTACAATAGACTATTGCTTCTTG
>CAZFJO010000533.1:0-2114 GCA_964518915.1 uncultured Saprospiraceae bacterium | reverse complement strand
GTTCTGGTACAGCAGTAAAAAACCGAAGATTAAATCTAATGACAATACTTCTGATCCAAGAGCTAAATCGTTAAACCATTACTTAAAAATAATAAAACGGACACTCACTTCCGCATGGTTAAGCATCGCTGTCATTCTGTTTATTGTGGTAGCACTTACAATGGTAGCACAAGGGGGAACACTTGTAGTAGATTTATTCTATAATCCATTCAGCATAATATACTCTTGTTTTATCATCAATCACCTTGCAGTAATCTGCTCACATTACCCGATATACTTCAGCAAGCATATGAAGCAAGATCTGGAATGGAAAATGGATGAGAGATATCGTTTTTTAGGGACAGGGAATATTTTATTCGTACCTAACCATAATTCCACTTTGAAAAACGAGGTTAATAAAGTCGAGGTTACTAAAGACGAGATGGTACACGTATATAGGATCATCGGGATACTCGTATATATTGCATGGATCTACAGTTTACTGAGTGTCTATTGCAATTTTCATAATATGGCTTCTTCTTTTGCATTAATTGGAAGCAGTTTAATTTCAGTGCTGCTTATATGGTACCTGGATTTCCTGTCTAAACGAAAAGAAAAACTTAAGAAAGAAATTGAATTAGAGCTTAATAGTGTTCTCTACGATAAGGAAGATATTAACAGTGTAAAAGAACATCTGTTTAAATTGCCAGATTTTAAAAAAGTTAAGCAGTTTAAGTACTGGTTATCTTTAAGTATCTTTCTGTTACTAGCAACTTTTATATACACCTGGAATTACAAGTGGTCTACCATTTCGTTTTCACTCTATCTTTTAACTTCCACTTCATGTGCTATAAGCTATATTCAGTTCAGGAGTTACCGATCCATCCTTTGTATGGTTTATGGGGTTAATGCTTATAACTATTTCACGCCTTCTTCAAAGGGTTCTGATATCATATGGCGCTCATTCTTAATAGATTCGAAAAGTTTTCTGGGCAATTTCTCTAACAATGCCTTTTTCATAAAAATGATGAGGGTGTCAGGATACATTGTATTAGCAACCTTAATCTTGCTTTTTTCATATAGAGCATCCGGGTTAAATCCTGAATTATGGAACCACACCAACCCCATTGTTGTATCATTAATCCTTCTGGTTGTCCTCTACTCTGGAATAGCCCTTGGATTCAAGCATTACTTTTTTTACACCCAAGATTTCAAGGAATTACAAGAGCAGAAGAAGTGTGAAGTAAAACATAAAAATGTAAAAACGTATTTCTGGAATCAAGGTAAAAATGAAAAATTAACTTATGTAAAAAAAGAAGAATCCAGTTTCTGGCAACCGTATTATCAAAAATTTATGCCCATGAGTGTGATCTGCATTATTGCCTTTGGTTATTATGCATCTCTTCAAGGCAACCAACTTCATAACCTCCACGCAGTTACTGAATTTCAAGATAGCATCAAAAATGAAGTAATTTCTCTTGAATCCTACACCAATGACTTTAAAGCTAGGGTAGGAAATTTAGAAGGCGATAACCTATACACCATCAGTGCAGCTGGAGGCGGACTTAAATCACATATATGGACGCTCTTGATTCTAGATAGTCTAGACCACATGGGTATACTGGAACAGGCCCTCTCAATGTCTGGAGTATCGGGTGGCACCATCGGCATCGCTAATTTTATCAGCATCAAAAACCACTTCCCCATACAGGATCGTACTGAAAAAATCAAAGCGATTGCACGAATGAATCTGGTTTCATCAGAAATCCATGACTTTCTTACAATAGACATGCTCAGGGAGCACCTGCCATATAGGGGAGCTATAGGAAGAGACCGGACAGCTTATACCATGGATCGATATGCAGAACAGACTGGGATGTCTCAGGAATACCAGGACAAGTCTTGTCGTGCGTTCTGGAAACATGCATATCGGAATTCTGAAAATTGTATACCTGCATTAATTTTTAACAGCACAGAAGTGGGCAATGGATATGGATATGCCTGCACAGTAGAAAAAGACATTGGCTTTCCGGGTGGAAAAAACATACTAGACATACACATGGATCAATCCCTTACATACTACGATGCAGCATCCACATCTAACCGATTTCCTATCCTCAGCCCCACTGCACAAG
>CAZFJO010000532.1:0-2121 GCA_964518915.1 uncultured Saprospiraceae bacterium | reverse complement strand
ACTGTGGACGATGGGGAAGTAAAAGAATTTAGGGTAAACCTTAAAGTTACTTTCGAGGTAAAATAGAGTGTGTATACCTACCTGAAAAATTAAGAAAGGCTGTTGCGCAATGCGCAACAGCCTTTTCTGATTGACTATAACATATCTCAATCTGGAATTCTCACACTCCTGGATAAGATATTAAAATAAAACTGAGTAATGCCCCTAGCACAATTAGTGCTAGCCAAAACCTTATATCTCTTATAAAGCTTTCGTCTTTTGGTTGAAACATTTTTTAATCTTTAGTATTGGTTATTAACTTTAATTCGTCTTTTCTTTTCGGCGCGATATAATTCTGAAAAGTATTTACGCTTTACATCGCTGCTATATTTCCCTATAATGCGAAAACGATACCATTACATTTTTTTATCATATGTTATCTACACCCATCATTTACTTGATTTTACAGTGAAAAAGCAATTACATTTTTCTACTACATATTGAGTGTTGACTAAGAGGACTTATTACATTAAACATATATGCAATATGAATAATCCTTATGGAATAGTGATTTAAAAAATACCGTAAAACTTTAGAAAACAATGCGCATTTGCCTGGAGCAGAACGGTCACAATTCCGAATTGAAAGGTCAATAAGCCTATTACAGACAATTCTATACATCTTATTCCTGATGGCACTAGGATTTATTACATTTACCTAGAATAAAAAGTGCATATAATGAAATTAGATATAGGAACGATACAGTCTAAAACCAATGCGTACAAGGGCATCCTTAAGAATACCGAGGATTACCGGAAAGTATGGAAGAGTGAGCTGAAGAAAATGATAATCGACACACTCGAGTATATCAATACGGAAGCAGATCTAGGCGCGGAGGTAATTCTTAAGGAGAACATAGATAATATGGAAGCCATTGTCTACGATTTAGGCCGTGTCCATAGTGGTTTAAGTGAGCGAGTGGAAGATACAGATATCAAGAAAACGATAATCAAGACGCAAGGCGCTCTTATATACCAGCAGCTTTTTAATGGTAAGATCATGATAATGATCATCTACCCTTATATAGAGGGATATGGAGAGCCTAAGCCTCCTAAGAATCTAGAGATATTGAGACCAGAAGAATTAAAACAGTCTTTTATCCTGAGACATATAGAAATTCTACTTAAGGAAATTACCGAGTGGGAAGACTATGACGACGATGAGCCATCTAAATCGGTCATCGGATTTAACAATCACATAGGGTTTAATCAACCAGGAGAAGATCTGATCGAAGAATAAATAAAAAAAGCCTCGGAAGAAAATGTACTGAGTACAATGGCCTCCGAGGCTTTTATTTTATAATAAGGATGTTATAAATGTAGCTCGCCGTGAAACTTGCTACGATATTCTTTAAGCATTCCGTTTAAAACCTTTTGATTCAGCAATTACGCGATCTATAATGATCGTTGTAAACTTTAAAATAGAAAGTACTGCAATCTATTCTTACAGCAGTCTACTTTAGTGCATTGCTCAACCATCGGTTAATGCTTGTCAATTTTACTTAAGCAAGAGTTCTTTATCTCCTACCATCTTTCTCATATTAATGAGAGCGTACCTCATTCTTCCTAGGGCTGTATTGATGCTTACTCTAGTTAATTGAGAAATTTCTTTAAAGCTCATTTCTGCGTAGTGTCTCAGAACAACTACTTCTCTCTGCTCTTCTGGTAACTTATCGACTAAGTCACGGATTCTCTTGTGCATCTGATTCTTCATCATACTCACTTCCATATTGTCATCTCCTGACTCCAATACGTCGAATATATCGAATGATTCTGATGCGGAAACTTTAGTTCTTCTTTTAGATCTTCTGAAGTTATCTACACACATGTTGTATGAGATACGAAGTGCCCACTGTAGGAATTTACCTTCGTGGTTGTACTTTCCTCTTTTCAGGGTATCGATGATCTTAATAAAAACATCCTGAAAGATGTCTTGAGCCTTTTCTCTATCCTTAACGAATAGGTATATAGACGTATAGATCTTGTCTCTGTGTCTGTTTAATAAAATTTCGAAAGATTTATTATTTCCTTCTAGATAGGTTAAAATAAGTTGCTTATCTGTTAGCTGCATAACATCCATAAC
>CAZFJO010000531.1:0-2123 GCA_964518915.1 uncultured Saprospiraceae bacterium | reverse complement strand
AAGGAAATAACATAATTGTTACTTTCGGTACCTATTTGGTGGACAGCATATGAGATATTCATTACTTACCATTTTTATCTTACTCGGAATTGTAGTATCCCTACAAGGTCAGACTATTCCTGATCAAGTCCGTCTGTCATACAATGCGCATCTTAAGCCTATCGATCTGGTTCTCAGTGATTTAAGTAAAAGATCTGGAGTTGCCATTAATTTTTCTAAGAATGTAACATCGAGAAGAAGAGTCACGATTAATGCTAAGAATGAGTCGCTTGGTACCATTCTAACTGTCATCCTTCCTAAAGCTAGATTGAGGTATGAAGTAGTAGGAGATCAGATCGTTGTAATGAGGTCGAGAGACCGAAGACCCTTAAAAGATCCAGTAATTTCAGGATATCTTACAGATAAAAAAACAGGGGAAGCGCTCATAGGCGCAAATATTTATACCACTGATTATAAGAAGGGAACAGTTACCAATGATTATGGTTTTTATAGTCTTAAATTGGTGAGTGGCACTTACCGAGTTCAATTTTCTTATGTAGGCTATAAAATAGAGCGGAAACAATATTACATAAACAAGGATACGACCATAAACATCGAACTAGATCCAGAAGTCTTACTCAATGATGTAATTATTAAGGACAGCCGTACCCTTCCTATTGAAGAAACTAGTGCTTCAGAAGAGACCTTGATTGCGGATGAAATACAATCCGTCGTATCACTTGGAGGAGAACCTGATGTAATGAGATTAACCGGCTTCTTGCCTGGCGTGAGCTCTGGCCCAGATGGCCTCGGAGGCCTTAATGTAAGAGGTGGATCTTCTGACCAGAACCTAGTACTGCTTGACGGAATTCCCGTATACAATGCATCTCATGCCCTCGGTGTTTACTCAATTTTCAATCCTAATATTGTAAAAAGTGCAAAGGTTATAAAAGGAGCTTTTCCGTCTAGATATGGAGGGCGATTATCTTCTGTAATTGATATCAGAACGAAAGAAGGAAGCAATAAGCAATACGCTGGAGAAGTAGGACTAAGTACAGTAGCTATAAAAGGTTATGCAGAAGGACCTTTATTATCAGAGAAAAACTCGTTCGTCGTTTCAGCAAGAAGAACATTCGTGGATCCATGGATAAAAGAAGTAACGAAATACCTCAACAACCAGAATGGTAGGGAAGGATTCGCTAATTACTTTTTCTACGACCTCAATGCTAAAGCTTCATTTTCTCTAGGAAAATCAGGGAAACTATATCTAGGAGCATACGTCGGTAAGGATGATTTTAGCAATGAAATATCGGCACTTTCGATCCAAGATGAAATAGAAATAGACGAAAGAAACTCCGTTTTATGGGACTGGGGTAATAGGATATATTATGCAAGATTGAACAATCAAGTGGGTAGCAAGTTCTTTAGCAATTTTTCCCTTTACTGGTCTGATTACCAGTTTAATTCATTTGATTATAATAGAGCATCAAGAGTGGGAGAAGAGGTTGAATCCTTTGATTTTAGAGGGGATTTATTTCGATCGGCAATTCAGGATATAGGTATAAAGTGGGACGGGGATTACATTCTTAATGCTAATAATTGGATAAAACTAGGAGGAGGTGCGATTCAACATAAATTTAACCCTAGTCTTGTACAAGCCTTTCCTACTGATTTCGGAGTGAGAGATACAGATCCCACAAGAGATGAATTTTCAGGCCTAATTACAACACCTTCAATAGAAGGGAGGGAATTTTTCGGATATTTAGAAGACGAAATTGATTTAGGTTCAGGTGTTCTCGTGAATGCCGGCGTACACAGTGCACTCATTCAGACAGAAACGAAAAATTATTTTTCCTTGCAACCCAGGATAGGACTTGTCTCGCAATCTGACAACTTAATATTTAAGTTGGGCGCAAGTAAGATGGTTCAATATTTACACCTATTAAGCAGCAATGGACTAGGTTTACCTACGGACGTATGGTTACCCTCTACAGATATTCTTGCTCCTGAGGAATCATGGATCTATAGCGGAGAATTGTCAGTATCGCTTGACAACAGTGTTAGTTTCGGTATAGAAGCTTATTACAAGACCCTGGACAGAATTATTTCTTATGGAGAAGGTAGCGCAACCAATATTTCAATAG
>CAZFJO010000530.1:0-2137 GCA_964518915.1 uncultured Saprospiraceae bacterium | reverse complement strand
GATATGCAGAGGATAAATCTTTCTGCTGACAACCAACTTAACCCTTATTTAAAGAATCGACCTGAGATTCATTTTAATTAAAAAAACCAATTTCGATGAGAAATTTCGATAAGAAATTTATTGTACTACTTACATTTATTTTTAGTAGCATGAGCATGTATGCGCAACCAGATTTAACCATCTGGAGAGTGGATCAGGCGCATATAAATGATGGCCATGGTGATGGCGGCGGCCACACTAAGGAAGAAGGAATCAAAGAATTATGGCCATGTGCATCCTCTTATTATCAGCAATACACTGGAGAGGATATAGAATACATTTTCCAACTCCGAAACGATGGAAATCAGGATTTACAACTTAGACTACCTCTACGACTGGTAAGAGGTGCAACCTCTAATTTTGTTATAACTACTCAGCCTACTAAGGGTACACTTGCACCTGGAGAAGAAGAGACAGTAATAATTACGTACAATTCCCCATCTTCTTATGTAGATGGACACTGGACAGCACTTTCTATAAAGAACTCTAGTGGAAATACTGGATATTGTGGTTTCGGTATAGAAGTCGGAATTGAAGATCCACCAGTAGTTGAGAACTGTTATTGCGATCAAGGAGAACTGGTTACCGTAGATGACGGAGGGTTCATCTTTGGAGGTCTTAATCCAGAACCTGGAAGGGTATTTCTTCATTCCGGCCCTTGTGTTGAAGAGGATGTGTGTCCGACAGATGAAGAAGTGACGTGTTATTTCAGTCCTTTCTTAGGTGGATTTCAGACCTTGATCAATGATCAACCAATCTGGTTGCCTTTTAATTTTTTAGTCCCATTCTCAGAAGGATACTGTCCTTGTATACTTGATACAGAGGTATGTCTGGATGGAACTTGTGGACCATTTCCTGGATTTGGATTGCCTAGGGGTGTTCCTGACAGAAATGCAATAGGCAGTAGAGGAAATCCAGATATATGCATGGGAGATGATGTTACGATATTCCTAGACGATTGTATCACAGAAATTTCAAATGCATCTGTTCGCCCAGAGGACGCAGAGCTAACTTGGTGTTACGATGGTGTAGGTACGGTGGTAGATCTTCCTGAAGAAGAAGGTCCGGGTATTGTCGTTTCTGGATGGATAACAGGTGAGCAAGTTACTCTAAAAGTTACGGAGATGGTAGATGGAGAAGAATGCATTGCAGCCCAGATATATCCGCTGGGTTATGAAGACCCTGAATATAGCTTACAGATCGAATCTCCTACCTGTCAAGGTGCAGCGTTGACTATATGTAGAGATGAAGGATATGGTTCATATTCTAGCAGTAGTGTACGAACAGAAAGAGATGGTATTAACGGAAGATCCCTTGATGTTACCTGGGAAATTTTTGGGGATGGTATGCTCACCAATCCTACAACGGATGAAGATGGCGCGTGTTGTATAACTGTGATAGGAGCAAGTATAGGAGATCTTATTGTTGCTTCGGAAGAGCCAGAGGATGAAGGCGATTGCCTTATTCAGAACAGTTACACCGTTACAGGTCTAGAGTTTTTCGATTGCGAGTTCAGCGCACAAGAAAACTTCAATCCCCTTTCTATGATGGCGGATCTAGATGATCCATGTAATTGTACCGACCCTTTAAACATCTTCGATGGAATTGACATAGAATACTTCCACGATGTGTTAACCATTACTACGGATCCTGTCCTTCCTGGTGCTATGGTCACCATTACCAACCTACAAAACTGGTTCGATTCTAACGGTGATCCAGTAGCAGGCCCCTTAGGTCTTGTAACAGATTTGGATGGTACTGCTCAATTGGATTTTTGGCACTTACCGGGTGTTTCAGCTACAGCCGATGTAGATATAGATGGTCTTCCTACTTTCTTTTTCCCTTCGTCTATATGTGAGCCTTGTGCGTTCCCAGGAATTCCTACTTTGGGACAGTGGGCCATTATGATTCTTGGAATCGGCATGGTTATCGTCGGCTTGATTTATATCAGACAGACAAGTAAAGAGGTAATTAGGAATTAGGAATTTTAAAAATAAATTAAGAGCCTCTGATGCGATTGTATCAGGGGCTTTTTTTATGGATGGTCGGTGGGTCTACAGCGCCCATTACATATAGTATAATTCATTACCTATATAAC
>CAZFJO010000529.1:0-2143 GCA_964518915.1 uncultured Saprospiraceae bacterium | reverse complement strand
GAAATCTTATTCAATATGCCTGCTTACTGATCATTTCCAAAAGACAATTATAAATATGACAATACTGTAAACAGCGAAACTTCAATGTAATGGTTTAATTATAGGTCAGGAGCAAAAGCCGTGCAGTCTTCGCATTTTCAAACTTAGAAATGAACTAAACCAGTCTTAAGGATAGGGAAATCATCATCTCTCATAAATGTCTTGAATCAACTATGTGGCCGCCACGCTGCTCTGGAGCACGAATCAAAATTAAAGATTATAAAAATTGTAAATAAATCTGATTATTGAATCCCATTATGGAGTAACATTTAAATTAATTGCTGTAGATTACATGTATATATAGACTAGACTTTAAGATGAATTAAATTAAACCCTAACACCCTTCTTCAGCTCATTATCATCAATAATAAGGCTGAATTAATAATTAATTTCGAAACAATCAGTACCCTTAAATTTAGCACCATGAAAAGACTCCTCATTCTAATCTCGTTTTTCTTTACCACTAATTTTCTGAGCTCACCTAACTTACAGGCACAAAACGACGTCCTCAGTGAACTGAATGAAATAGCCATCGTCGATCAGAAAATCATGGTTCCTATGCGTGATGGAATCCGATTAGCGACAGATGTATATCGCCCTAAAACAGATAAAAAAGTACCTATTATCTTTTCCCGCACACCTTATAATTTCAATTCGTGGGGAGATGGAGAGCAGAGAACAAGAACAGCTCAGAGGGCATTAGAAGTAGTGAAGAGAGGCTACGCTTATGTGGTACAGAATGAAAGAGGACGATATTACTCTGAAGGAGAATGGGATATTCTAGGTGTTCCATTGACCGATGGTTATGATGCTTTTACATGGATGAAAGATCAATTCTGGTCCAATGGTAAAATAGGAACAATCGGATGTTCTTCAACCGCAGAATGGCAGATGGCTGTAGCTGCTCTTGACCACCCTTCTCATGCTGCCATGGTGCCTCAGAGTTATGGAGCAGGAGTAGGAAGAGTAGGTGACATCAATGAACAAGGAAATTGGTACCGAGGAGGTGCAGAACAGATGTTGTTCTTTTCCTGGTTATACGGAGTCGAACACGATAAATTCAAACCCCGAATTCCCGCTGGCGCTACCCAGGAGGATTTAATAAGAATATCTAGATTCTATGATCTAGCACCAGAAAATCCTCCAGTAGATATGGCCGAAGCATTGAACCACTTGCCGATTCAAGACATCTTAAAAAACATAAATGGAAAGCATGAAGTATTCGATAAGATGATCCGTCGGAAGGTCAATGATGAAGATTGGTACAAGGGTGGATTGTATCACGATAATATGGAAATCGGTGTACCTAGTTTCTGGTTTTCTTCATGGTACGATGTTTCTATCACCCCTAACATCGCCTTATTCAATCACGTCAGAAACAATGCGAAAGATGCAACCATCCGAGACAACCAGTACCTTGTAATCGCCCCTACGCTGCACTGTCGCTATACAAGAGCAACTGAAAACACCATCGTGGGAGAACGCAATGTCGGAGATGCGCGACTAAATTATGATGAGCAGATTTATGCGTGGTTTGACATGTGGCTGAAAGGAGAAAAAAATGATTTCAAAGAGAAAACACCTAGGGTCCAGTACTATACTATGGGAAGTAACAAGTGGCAGGCAGCAGAGACCTGGCCCCCAGAAAACACCAACTTAACCACCTATTACTTAAACAGCAACGGACATGCTAACAGTCTATTCGGAGATGGGTCATTGACAACTTCAAAAGCTGGAACGGATACACCAGATGGTTTTACGTATGACCCTATGAATCCGGTGCCTTCTTATGGAGGCAATGTATGTTGTACTGGAAATGCAGTCAAGGGAGGAGCGTATGATCAATATCAGATGGAAACAAGAAACGACATTTTAGTATATACTACGGACGTCTTAGAAGAAGGTGTAGAAGTTTCTGGATTTATTGAATCTACGCTGTATGTTTCTTCAGATGCTAAGGACACAGATTTTACCATTAAGCTCATAGATGTCTATCCCGATGGTAGAGCATATAATCTAGATGAAACCATCCAGAGAGTACGATACCGAGAAGGTTACGAAAAAGAAGTCTTCATGGAAAAAGACAAGGTGTATAAATTAGATT
>CAZFJO010000528.1:0-2143 GCA_964518915.1 uncultured Saprospiraceae bacterium | reverse complement strand
AAGTTTCTAAATCCTTGGCATTAAAAAGAGTAACATAAAACTGGATCGAAATTGAAGAAAAGTATATTTTTTGTGTTTAACAACCTCTATCAGCCATATTGTAAATTTATAAAGTGAAGTGATTATGAATAAAGTGTTTCCAGACGGATTTAAGTGGGGCGTAGCAACGAGTTGCTATCAGATTGAAGGCGCGCATAACTTAGACGGAAAAGGGCCATCCATATGGGATGCCTTCTGCCAGATACCCGGTAAGGTCTATGAGGACCACCATGCTAATATTGCTTGTGATCATTATAATAGGCTGGAAGAAGATGTCCAGCTTATGAAAAATCTTGGTGTCGATACCTACCGGTTTTCCATAGCTTGGACTAGAATTCTCCCAAGCGGAAAAGGGGCAGTAAATCAAGCAGGGATAGATTTTTATAATAGATTGATAGACCTTTTATTAGCTGCAGGAATTGAACCATGGGTTACTTTATACCACTGGGACCTTCCACTCAACTTACAGCTAGAAGAAGATGGTTGGTTAAATCCTGTTATTGCAGATAGATTTGCAGATTACGCAAGGGTGTGTTACCAGCACTTTGGCGATCGGGTAAAGCACTGGATAACACTTAATGAACCTTGGGTAGTAGCCATGCTTGGTCACGGTCAAGGCGTATTTGCTCCAGGGCGAACGTCTAACGTCGAACCATATACGGCTGGGCACAATCTGATTTTAGCTCACGCCAAGTCGGTAAAGGTGTATAGAGAAGAATTTCAATCTTCACAAAAAGGTATAATAGGGATTACCAATAATTGTGACTGGAGAGAACCCTTGTCGGATTCAGCAGCCGACATACTTGCTGCTGAGCGTGCGTTAGAGTTTTTTCTGGCTTGGTTTACAGATCCAATCTACAAGGGAGATTACCCCTCATGTATGAGAGAAAGGCTAGGAGATCGTCTTCCAGAATTTACCTCAGCTGAAAAAGAAATGATAAAAGGGTCGACCGATTTTTTTGGTTTGAACCACTATACAACCATGTATGCTTCAGATGCAACGAATGGAGTTGTTGAATCTGGCGTCTATGGTAATGGAGGATTATCGGAAGATCAGGATGTAAACTTATCCGTTGATCCTTCTTGGAAAAAAACCACCATGGGATGGGCAGTAGTTCCCTGGGGATTGAAGAAGTTGTTGTTGTGGATTTCTGATCGTTATGACCATCCTGACATCTACATTACTGAAAATGGATGTTCCTATGACGACGAGGTGGTAGACGGAAAAATTATGGATTCCGATAGACTCGATTTTTATAAGACCTATTTAGAATCTGGTTACGATGCCATAGCAGAAGGCGCAAAATTGAAAGGTTATTTCGCTTGGTCTCTGATGGACAATTTTGAATGGGCGTCTGGGTATACCAAGAGATTCGGAATTCACTATGTAGATTATGAGACGCTTGTACGCACACCTAAGGAATCTGCTCTGTGGCTCAAGAAAGTATTTGCATCAAACTCAATTAACGATCAATGAAAAATATAACGAACATTTTGCTGCTATTGCTTATTTCTTTTTTCGCTCATGGGCAAATGTCCTGGGTAGCAGTACAAGGAAATTCATTCATCGACGAAACAGGTAAGACCGTTATTTTCTCGGGAATGAATACCTCGGACCCGGATAAATTAGAAAAAGATGGCCAATGGACGGATGCCTATTTTGATGCAATAAAAACATGGGGCTCTAATCTCGTGAGATTCCCCGTTCATCCTCGAGCATGGAGAGAAAGAGGAGAGGAAGAATATATAAAACTATTAGACAGAGGGATTGCGCTTGCCGAAGCAAGAGGCTTATACGTAATCATTGATTGGCACAGTATCGGGAACTTGAAATCTGGATTGTTCCAGCACGAGATGTATGAAACATCTCTCAATGAGACCATGAAATTCTGGGCAACCATGGCTAAGCGATATGGAAATAATCCGACAGTGGCTTTCTTCGAGTTGTACAACGAACCTACAACTTATGGTGGACAGTTAGGATTATGTACCTGGCCAGAGTGGAAAAGCATCATGGAAGAAGTTATAACCATAATCCGTGCTCATGGTGCTAAGAATATTCCACTTGTAGCTGGATTCAACTGGGCGTATGATCTTACTCCGA
>CAZFJO010000527.1:0-2147 GCA_964518915.1 uncultured Saprospiraceae bacterium | reverse complement strand
GAACGAAGTATCTAAAAACCAGGCTCGAGTATATGCTCATCTGAGGAGAAGCATGGACCTCGTGCAGTGATTTTCTAGAAATCAATTCTGCTTCATTCAATGGAGAATAGGAGCTTGCTTTCGTTTCTGAATATCTATAGAAGCCGCGTTCTGGGTTGAAAAAATCTTCAGTAGATTCTGTATAAGAAATTGTAACAGGTTGACTGCTTACACTCCATGCATGCATCCAGAGAACACAAGTAAGGGTTATTAAAAAGGAGTTAGAAATTTTATTGTTCATACATGTGTCTTAATAACCTTTTAATTCTTTTCCGATGTTAAAACTGATTTTGTTTTCACCATATTTTAAGCTGGCATCATTAAGTATATTCTGAGTAGATGAAGTGCCTATTCTTGTAGCGCCTAGTTCTATGCTTTTCTGCATATCTTCTAGCGTTTTGATACCACCAGATGCCTTTAACTGGACAGAATCAATCGCGTGCTTTCTCATCAGTTTCAAGTCATACTCTGTTGCACCACGATAATTATATTTTCCATCATTTTCTTTTACCATGCCGA
This sequence comes from uncultured Saprospiraceae bacterium, assembly GCA_964518915.1. GTDB lineage: Bacteria > Bacteroidota > Bacteroidia > Chitinophagales > Saprospiraceae > JABDLO01. The sequence continues at coordinate 1,589 of CAZFJO010000527.1, read as the reverse complement.
ATCCAGTTGAGGTCTTAATGAAGTCAACACCTATTGTGTTACAGATCTCACACAACTTTATTTTATAGAGATCAGTAGGAAGAAAATCGTTTTCGAAAATTACTTTAAGAAGGGCATGATGATTTTTAACCACGACATATATATCACGTATTTCACTATGAACATAGGACCAATCTTCACTCAAGACTTTTCCGACATTTACTACCATATCTATTTCAGAAGCTCCATCTAGAAGGCACTGTTCTGTTTCCCTGAGTTTTAATTCTGTGGAATTACTTCCGTGTGGAAACCCTACTACAGTTCCTACCGACACATTTGAGCCAAGCAGTTGTTTCGAAGCTAGATTTACAGCATAAGGTTTTACACATACAGATGCTACACCATATGCCATAGCTAGATTACACCCTTCCTTAATGTCTGGATCAGTCATGGTGGGATGAAGTATGGCATGGTCGATCATTTGGGCAAGTTGCTTGATAAGCATGATAAATAAGTTAATGTGTTTAATTAGTAGAAATCAGCAATAAACAAATATAGGATTATGATGCAAGCCTTTGCACATATGTTGCATAGGATTGTCACAATTGTTTCAACCCCCTTAAAATAAGAGTTTGTTGTTGATTCATGCGCCGAAATTCTCAATAATTGCAACAAGATTACCATCCGCTGAGATAGGATGAGCATATTTTTGAGTCAATGATTATTCATTAATTAAAACCATGTTACCAGATGAAAAATACAATTCTTTTATTCGTATGCTTTGCCTTACTGACGGCCTTGTTTTTCTTTTCATTTCGGGGTGTTGTGGAAGCTCCTCAAGTTGCCATCAAGGATGATAAAATCGCTCGAGGAGAATACATTGTTAATACATTTGGATGTGCTTTCTGTCATACACCTAAGAAAATGACAGACAGAGGTCCTGTGCTTGATGAATCCTTGTGGTTGTCAGGACATAAGACAGGTTCTCCCATCCCTCAGATAGATAAGGCAACGATGCTTAAGAATGAGTGGGTAATCAGTAACCTAGACCATACCGCCCACGTCGGCCCATGGGGATTATCTTATAGCGCCAATATTACTTCGGATCCTACCGGAATAGGCAATTGGACGTATGAACATTTCAGAAAATCTATGCAAGAAGGAAAACACAAGGGACTTGATAATGGACGGATGGTCATGCCTCCGATGCCATGGACAGACTATATGAATATGTCTGATGATGATCTAGAGAGCCTGTATGCTTACTTGAGATCTGTAAAGCCCATTAAGAACATGGTGCCTACTGTTAAGACACTCGAAATGATGGATTAATAAAACACAAGCATGATATAATGAAAACATCTCCTTCATTTTATTCATAGGAAAAGGATAGTCAGAATAGGAATTTATTTAAAATGAAAGCTCATGGCCACGCTCCTTGAGCCACCTTTCATGTTTCTTATAATCTGGACACGCTTGCTTTACAAGCTTCCAGAATCTCGGTGAATGATTGAGCTCAATCAAGTGAGCCAGCTCATGGATGATGACATAATCGCGGACAGCCTCAGGCGCTTTTAGCAACCGCACCGATAGATTGATGTTTCCTTTGC
>CAZFJO010000526.1:0-2153 GCA_964518915.1 uncultured Saprospiraceae bacterium | reverse complement strand
CATTAAGAATATAGTTACATACACAATTAATCTACTTAATTTCATAGCCTTCAATATTAAACTTTCCTTTCACTTTTACTTCTTTCCATCTTAAGTTAGGTCCCACGAAATACGGGTATTTATAAACTGTCCAGAATTCATAATCTCCAGAAGCCAACGACCATGAATCGAATTTCTCTGCATTCTTAAAAATATTATAGTGGTATTCATCTTGCTCAGCTAGTAAGTTATTGTATGTCTCTCCACGGAATTTAGTATTCATCATCTGGCTTATTGAGTTCTTTAACAATGAATGAACTCGACGATAATACTTCTGAGGATTAAATTTGAACTGTAAACTTCCATCATTGATTAGCTGTGAAGGATCTGTAGCTATCTTGTTGTCAATTAATGAATTCGAAAAAGCTGCGGATTTGTATGCACTTGATTTTCCTCCGTAAGTAGGAGAAGGACTACTAGTATAAATAGGCCCAAATTTATCTATAGAATTCTCATGAAAATCATCTATATCAGGAAGAGATAGAAATGAGCTAAAGAAAGGACTAATTCCAGCTTTGATTTTCAAAGTATGAAAACCAACCTTGATATCAAATTCCTTTTTATAAGCTTTTCCTAATTCTATAGTTCTATAATGAATAGGATTCGCGATATACTTTGTAGTCGGTTCTATGATAATTCCAGGTGACTGATCTAAAATAATATTGAACTTATAATCATAGATATCAATATGCTTGTCTATGTTTGATAATTTCAACCCTATACGTTCTATGGAGTCAATCTTCTCATTTATTTTCTGAGAAAGTATCAATTCTCCATTATAAAAAGTAGTAGCCCATTCTTCCTCGACCACCTTTTCAGTAAACCGGTTATACTTACTCGTCTTAAATGGATAAGAAAAGAAAATTTGATCCGCCTTGGGCATACGATCCCATTGCTCGGTATCAGCAATTGTTGATTGGTCTCCGCTAGGATATTCTTGAGATTGTGATCCAGAAGAAATATCTTTCGATTTAGCGGCAACAGAATTTTCTGTCAAAAGGCTTCCTTGATCTTTAACCGAGTAACGGACTTTATCTTCTTGTTTACTTTTACGATACAATTCAAGTGTATACGATCTATTATTTTCAAGTTCATTAACTGGAAATTTGATGATATTTTCACTCTCGTTATAAGAGGATATATCATATGGTAGGACTATGGATTTCACACCTGGAGATCGGAATCGTATGAAATAGTCATATCTTATTCCGCTATCTGGATGTACAGAATATAAGTAACTTTTTTTAATATTGGTCTTAAACCATATAAAACCATGTCCATCTATAGTTTCCGATTTATGAAAATAATTCTGACGGTTGTAAGGATAAGAAAGACCAACCATCTTATCGTAAGAAATGATTCCAGATAGTTTACGAGTTGTGTAAGTGTGGGATTTTTCCTCCGACCAAATCTTACCGTCTATGCGCACTGTTTCGTAGTTTGATGGGCTCTTTTTCTCCGCAGCAGTAATGGTAACCTTATACTCGTGAAGTCGGTTCTGACTTAGGAGATTCTGTAGGCTTATTTCAGAGTAAGTATTGTCATATCTGTTAATGGTGTTGTTTACACCATATATATGATCCGCATCGATATCTTTCACTTCATGTTTAGCACTGAGACGATAAGTAATCCATTTCTGGAGCTTTCCATTTTTATATTCTGGAAATTCTACATCCTTATCAATTGGTAATAAAAAAGCAGCAGAATGGTTAATCGTAGGATCTATGTCTTTAGCACCATCATCCGGGTAAAGTTCACTAATTATTTCAAGTTCCTCAAGCGCTGATTTACCAGTTTCGCACCGCTCACCAAAACTAAACTCAAAGGAAGTGCTTCCTTTAACTTTACCAGCAAGTACAGAATAATAAACTCTTGCTTTTCCTGAAAAATAAGAAGGAGAAAGAATACCACCCCTTAATAACAATCCTGCACCAAATTCTAATAGCTTAATTTCTTCCTTATAAAATTTTAAATTAACTTTTATCCCTAATTCTCCTTTTAATCCTGCATACACTTGTCCTTCTCCATACCAATTATTGATACCTCTAGGCTTACCCGTGTTATTACAAAATAAGGCATTATCTCTTTGCGAGACATTAAAATCAAATCCCAAC
>CAZFJO010000525.1:0-2156 GCA_964518915.1 uncultured Saprospiraceae bacterium | reverse complement strand
GTGTTCTTCAATCCTATCTCAACTTCTACTTACTCGTATTAAGCAACTTTCCATATGAGTCTTTTTTTCTAAGTTTAAAGAAAACAGATTGTTTACCAGGAGAATCAGAAGACTCCCTACCCCATTGCCTATGGATGTATGTATATCACTACGCACAATTCCTATATCGGTTGAAAAAAATCTCGCAAGAAGAATATGCAACTTATGGGCACTGGTATAGTGAATTACTCGATATGGAAAACTTTCATAGTCGACTTCCATCAGAGCAGGTCACCATCCTATTTTTAAACCTGTGTGAATCTATTGTTTCAGAGAATAAGCATACTTTTCTTCAACGTAAGATGTACGCAAAAGCAAGCCCTGAAATCGAAGCCTATTTTACTTCCTACAAGAAGGATCTGGAAGAATTCATTCACCTTTCTAGCGAAAACCTATACTCAGATATACAGAATGAAGCTTTCACTAAAATGAGAAATGCTTATACCGCGTTTTTCCTTAGCGACCATAAATACATTGCGGTCCAAGAAATCCTAGACAACCATCTAAAATTAAATCTTCATCGAAGCCTCCCTAAGATGCTTCAATTTAAGTTCGGTCCTATAAGCCTCTTTAATGTGACAGGAGTAATCAAGGATATGTTTTTCGATCTAAACAAAAGGCCAGCCGGACATTTCAAGGAAGATGATCCTAATCTCCCAAGTTTCAAAAAGAAACGGGCATTTATATATCCTGAAAGTGCACAATACTGGCACGACTTGTCTCTGACAGAAAGAGAAGAACTCATAGAACATGTTCAGGCTGAATTATCCGCTCCCCGATATGAAAAAGCACTTTATCAAGTAAAGAAAAGAACACTGAATCAATGGTTTAATCTAATCAATTTAATCACTGCCCCTATTTTAGTATGGAGTATAGAAAAACAGGAAATAGTACCACAATGGAACGTGTTCGGTGATCGTCAAGCGCAATCCTACATAGATGCTCATAAGAAAAAGGAAAAAGAAAGAGATAAAGAAAGGCGGATTCTTAAGAAGCACCTCCAAGCCATTTCTAAGATTTCTACCCTTCAAAGAGTAGAAATATACTTGAAGAAGAACAACCCACAGTTTTCCTTTCATGAATTCCAACAGAGATGGGAGTATGAATATGAAAAAAGGAAGGACATTCTTATCCATCGGCAGAAATACCTCGATTCAAGGATGAAGGAATTCGGGATATCGGAATCTAGTATTTCATATGCACGTAAAAACTTACTGTTACATGAAATGCTAAAGATCGAAACCGAAGTTAAGCCCTATACTACCTACGTTAAGAAAGCATTCCAGACGGCCTTACCGATACGTAAGAAGGTTACTTTCAGTGCCTATAGGCACAACAGCGATGGTGTAGAATTTGATCCAGATACATTGTACAATCACGAAAAATGGATCAGGGCAGATGTTATGAAGGTTATGGAATCTAAAATAGAAAGAGGAGAAGCTATTCAGATTAATACCTTCTGTCTTGATTTTTCTGGCTCCATGGATCACACCCGCATGAGGAATCTCTTTAAAATTCTATACTTACTGGTTTTAGGATTAGAAGATAGAAAATCCTATGATGCCTTTCATTTTTTCAGCGATTACTTTATCGATGTTGTAGATTTCACTAGCACTTACACAGACAAGAAGGTGCTTTTTAAGATTATCCGCCACATAACGAATACATTTCAGGACAATGTGCTTTATGGTGGAAAAGGAGGCACCAATATTTCTGATGGAATTTCAAGATCACACGAGAAGATGGAAGAATTCATTGTGGACTTCAGAAAGACGAACCCTACGGCCAACATTGTGTCTTCGATATTCGTAATAACAGATGGAGAACCTAATTGGGGAATAACAGATATTCCTAGATTATCTGAATTCATAGAAGAACTAAGACAAGATGGAGATGTAGAAATTAAAGGTATATTTATTAAATCAGAAGATGAGGAAAGCGTAGAACTCATGGAAGACATATTTGGCGCAGATCACTTTATAGAAACTTCAGATTTTAAAGAAGGGGTCAACAAGTTCGTTTCGATCATGACGGAAACATACAAGGAGCAGAGGAAAAAATACAAATGGAAATTAAAAAAACAGAAGTTAGGTATAAGGGAATAATATGGGTATCAA
>CAZFJO010000524.1:0-2158 GCA_964518915.1 uncultured Saprospiraceae bacterium | reverse complement strand
TTATAGACTTGACTAACCTGGACTCTTGTTCTTTTATAGCAACAGACGATTTAGGGATGGTTACAGAGGATGGGAAGTTTACGGTCGATGGAAGAATTGACCATTCTGAGATAAGAGGTTGTAATCTTATGGTTCGGGATTACAGTTGATTTAAAAACGTTGATTGTAAGTTAGATTTTTATTAGGGATACAATGATTCGTTGAGCGTAATAATGTTATTTCGTAAAAAATATATGTACTATAAAGAAGATGCCATTGAGCTTAATTCTATGTATTATATTTAATATTGAAGCGCTATTTCTGAATTCAAGTAAGGTTAATACAAGTAAGTAATAAAATTAGGGTAGAGACCAGCTTCGGTATCAAAAAATTGATGGTAATGTCGTTTTAATAGTTGGAAGGGTTCGGTTGATCTAAGAAAACAAAAATTTATGCTATTTCACCTTTTATTTGTTTTGTGGAAATGAAGTCAGTTGCTAAGCGTCATAAAATATTAGTTTCTAGAATCTGGAGTAGGTGGTGTAGGCAATATGGTGTGAATCCTATTATAGGAGTGATCGTCATAATAGGATTGCTTATAGGGATGGTAGCAATTCTTGATTTCAAAACTATTTATGCGCCATACATATTGATTTTAGGATTTGCAGTCGGTCTATGGCAATTATGTGGTATTGAAAGGAACAACTTTCTTCGGTCAGTTGAAGGAGAGAAATCCTGGCGTATTCTGCGACTGGTGGAGAATTTAGTTTTAAGTATACCATTGATAGTTTATCTAGGTATTAAGTCAGAATGGCTTCTTTCTGCAATTGTATGTGGGTTATCTATTCTATTGACATTTATTACTAAACAAGTAAGAAATCTTGCACGGATTAAGACCCCTTTATCATGGATACCTCTGCAGTTTCCTTATGGTGTAAGGGTCATGTTGTTAGGATACATTTTCATATATGCTCTTGTTGTTATTGCTATTTCAGTAGGCAATGAAAACCTGGGATTGGTTTCTATAGGCGCCATTCAATTGATTCCATGGCTAACTATAGAAAAGAAGGAACACCCAGTCTTGCTATGGGAGCATACAATTACTCCTGCATCATTTATGGTTTTAAAGGCCATGAGAATTCTGAAAGGGTACATGCTGATAGGGGTAATTCCGATTGTTGCTTTTCTATTTTTCTATCCTCAATTTTACTTGCACATAATAGGGCTCGTAGTAACTGGGGTAATAGGAGCTTTTACCTTAATAACAATAAAGTATACATACTATGGAAGGCAAGTTCCCCTTCTTGTGTATATGGTATTCGTGGCAAGTTGTGCTGTTCCTCCTTTATTAATTATAATGGGGAATTCTTTTTATCATCGGTCTATTCAGAACCTTAAACTTTATACGAACTATGGTTGAATGCAGAAATATTACCAAAAGCTATGGTTCTAATAAAGTACTTGATGGGATCTCTTTCAAACTGAAAAAAGGAATGATCTACGGATTGGTTGGAGAGAATGGATCTGGTAAAACAACCTTGTTTCGATCTATTCTAGGACTTGAATCACACGGTGGAGAAGTATTCTATGAAGAAGGGATAAAACAGAGAACAGGATACCTTTCTACAGAATCGTATTTTTTTCCTTATATGAAAGGAATCGAATATATGCGATTTTTATCAGAAGCAAGAGGTAAGAAATACGTAACAGATGGCAGTAATCTTTTCGACCTACCGTTAGAAGAATTTGTGTCAGGATACTCGACAGGTATGCAGAAAAAATTAGCTTTCCAGGCATTGCTCCTGCAAGAAAATAAGTTTATCATCTTAGATGAACCTTTTAATGGGGTGGATCTTCAAGGGAATATGCTGATCATGGGGGTAGTAGAAAAACTAAGGGATTCAGGGTGTACACTGATTGTTTCTTCTCACATCCTTTCTACCTTAACCAAAATGTGCAATGAAATTTTTGTGATTAAGAACAAGGTAATCGAGCAAGTAGTGGATAAGGGTTCTTATAAAACTTTAGAAAAATCATTTAATAAAGAATGGATAGACCGAAAGCTTTCTAGCATAAAATTGTGAGGCTCACTCGTATATAGCAATGGCTCTTACGGGAGATCCCGTACCTCCTCTTATTTTAAGTGGAAGCCCTATGAACCTGAATACGCCACGTCCGA
>CAZFJO010000523.1:0-2160 GCA_964518915.1 uncultured Saprospiraceae bacterium | reverse complement strand
CTTTCATAAGCATCTAATTCTTCTACAGAAATTAAAGAATTCCCTTCTAAGTTATCTTCAGAATTACTTGAACATGAAAAACAACTTATAACAATGATTGAAAAAATAATTAGTTTAATATTCATCTCTATTGTATTTATTTTTTTTAAAGACAAGGTTCAGTACCAACAGTTGAGCATATTGCGTCACAATCTAATGGCCTTGGTTCACAATTTCCAAGACCAGGGGTACATTCAAATTGACCTCCTGGTAAACAATAAAATCTCAATGTTGGCGATAATCTACCTTCACGACTATTTTCACAACAGCAGTAAACCCATTCTTGACCTCCACAATAACTTAACTGCAAATACCAAAGAACAGGTCCTCCACCCCCAACAGTTCCATCATCATCATTATCATCGCTCGGATCATCATCTTCAGTTTCCCAACAATAGTTACAATTATTTGCAAAACAGTCAGGACAGAAATCTGTAGGTTGACCGAAACAATAAACTCCATATAACATGAAACATAAGCATACTAAGTACTTTAACTTACGAATTATTTTACGATTTATAAATAAACAATCTCATTAAGTATTTTAATAAAAATAATTAAAAAGATTTTAATCAGAAATAATTTAGATGAAAATGTTAGAATTTTAACTTTCCTTTATAAATAAGAACAGGTTATAGAAATTCAACAGCTACAGATAAACTATGAAAATAAACCTTACAACTTCTGTTTCCGGAAACCATAGAGATGTCATGGCTAGATTCGACATAGACCTATTCAAGTTCCTCACCCCACCATTTCCTAAGGTAAAGATTCATGCGTTTACCGGAACAGAAGTGGGAGACGACTACCACATTGAATTCTTATTCCCTATGAAGGGACACTGGAAAGGAAAAATTACAGATAGAAACATAGATGATGATGCAGCCTATTTCATAGATGAAGGAACTGTTCTTCCGATGGGCCTCTCTTATTGGCACCATAAGCATATCGTCAGAAAAATTTCTGCAGACAAGTCTGACATTATAGATCAGATAGAATTTAAAACACGATTCTCCTTGCTAACGCTACTTATGTATCCTGTGTTGTATTTTTCATTTGCGCTGCGCGGCCCCCTTTATAGAAAATACTTTAGGTAAATTCCACACCTATCCTTCCTGACTGATTTTTAGTGATATTACTTTCATTCCTCTTCCATAACTTTATAGACATTTAGATATCAATTCACCCGAACAGGGGATTGAACCCATTGTTTTTCGTACTTCATTTGCGTAAGCGAAATATTAAAAATGAAAGCACGAATTCTAACAACCCTGATTTTTCTTACCTCCTACTCGGTCTATGGACAACTCATTATAGAGAAGCAAGTAGTCTCTCCATATGCGCTCATGAGCAATGGTTCGCTCAGGATGGAATCCACCCTAGGCGAAGTAATTGTATTTTCATACGAGGATGAAGCATTGATCATAAACCAAGGGTTCCATTCCGGTGGTAAATCAGCAACCACATCTGTTATAGATATCAACACCATTCAGATAGACATCCAGGTTTTTCCTAATCCTACATCTGACATCTTAAACCTCTCTTACGATAATAAAAAAGGAACCATACTCGGATTTAGTATCTGTGATGCAAATGGGCGCAGCGTTAAAAGCAGAAAAATTGCCACAGAAAATAGAACCAGCGTCAATCTCAACAATCTACCCAATGGAATATATGGTGTAATCCTTCATTCGGATTACGGATTGCAATTCGTCTCATGGGTTACCCTATCTAAATAACACATATAACTCTATAAAAATGAAAACATTAAAAATCACAATTACCCTGATGCTTGCATTGCTGGTTGCTGGATGGATATCGGGACAAGCACCTGCATCGTTCAATTATCAAGCTGTCATCAAAGATGCCGACGGGAACACTCGATCTTTTCAAGACATCACCATAGGATTCCGCATTAAACAAGGAGGGCCTACTGGAACAGTTGTATATCAAGAGCAGATGAATACCAAGACCAATGCATCAGGAATAATAAATCTTCAAGTAGGAAGCACAGAAGATCTTTCTGAAGTTGATTGGTCGCAAGGGTCTTATTATATGCAGGTTCTTGCAGATGGCAATGATCTCGGAACGACTCAGCTGCTATCGGTACCCTATGCCTTG
>CAZFJO010000522.1:0-2161 GCA_964518915.1 uncultured Saprospiraceae bacterium | reverse complement strand
TTTATACCATAAGGTTAAAGAATCTCCTTGATGGAAATATCCAATGCACCTTTTTATCTTGTGTGTAGATGTACCCAAGTTCTCACTGATGTCAACCTTAATCTGTCCACCTCCGAACACATCGACTTGAATTGAAGAAGGTTCTTTCATTCTGTGTATTGAGAAGTGGGCGACACCAGATAAGTTAAAGATCTTTGCTTCAACAATCTCATCTTCTTTATCCATAACCGCAATGGATTCTGCAGGCAATGGATTGTCATGTTCATCGATAAGCCGAGCGTAGATTCTGTATACTTGGTTGTTTTCTAAGATTGAAACTTCAAGTGTAACAAAATTCTTGTTCTCGAAATTCAATGTAATAGAATCGCCATTGACTTCATAAATGCCGTAACCTTTTCCTTTCTTATCAAGACACTCAATATCACCATCCTCGTTAAAGCTGTGTGCATAGGTGTCAGAATATTCATTAATAGAGAATGTGCCATCTTCATTTATAGCGAATTCTCTTCCTGCAAATGAAGGCTTGCTTTCTGGATTCTGTGTATACTTTCCAGTGAGTCTGGGAGGTGTACATGAGAAGATGAATGAAGTTAGTACTGCGAAGATTAAAAAATATTTTCGATTCATATTTCATGTAAAATAGAGAAACATCGCAATATAGGTTATGCAGATTCTAAGGTACCACATGAAAAGAAACTATCTAAATAATGCGTATAGGATTAAGACTTTCTAATTGCATAGGGGATAATTGTTTCCTATCTTTCTAGCAGTTTTTTCATGCCATCAAGGACCATGTCCCAACCTTGCATGGATTCTGAATACCGAGTTTCGGCATTTTCAGTTCCGGTAAAGTCCTGTGTCAATTGCAACTGAGTGCCAGATTCAGCAGAGGATAATTCATAGGTTAGATGGACATAATTTTCTGGTATGTCTTCTATATTTATGTTAGGGTCTAGCATAGTAAAACTTACCTTTTTACCAGGAATGATTTCTGTAATCTCTCCTTTAACATGGATGATTTCTTGTCCACTTTCTGTAGTTCCCTTCCACAGGATAGGAGCACCTACCACCCATTGTGAAAGAACTTCACAACCATACATGTATTGTTTTGTTTTTCCAGGGTTGGTCAGGAGATCCCATACTTCTACTTCAGTTGCTAGGAAGGTGACTTGCTTTACGATGATATAAGTGTTACTCATAATTAATAGTATGATTGATTATGATCGTAAAGGTTGGTAAAGTGTTTCTTTCTAGCTTATACGATCGGAAGTATTTCTTATACTATTAGGAGGAACACCGTATTCTTTTTTGAAAGCCTTAGAAAAATGCTGCGGAGAACCATAGCCGGTTTCGTAGGCAATTTCTTGAGCTGTCTTAGAAGTGCCTAGAAGTAATTTTTTAGCCAGAACCATGCGGTTCTGATGTATGTAACCGAACATCGTCATTCCGAATAATTCCTTGAATCCATTTTTCAGTTTGTACTCGTTTAAGCCGATCAGCTTAGACAACTCGCGGATGGTAGGAGGGTTGCTGATTCTGTTTTCTATGATTTCTTTAGCTTCGATGAGTAAGTTGATGTCCTTCTGAGATTTAGCATGGATTTTTTCTTCTTCTCGACTGAAGGCTTCTGCTTGTAAGACTAGAAGTTCTATGCTTTTAGAGAGTAGAAACAAGTCTTTCAATTCATCTGTATAAGGACAGTCCAGAATTTCTCTAATTACTGATTGGATTTTAAAATCATTGGTTTTCCATTCAGGTGATAGAATGGCATTCTTCCGATTCAATACATTATCTGAGAAATGCTTAAGTTGTTCGTTGCCATTCTGAGCAATTTTCACAAAGGCCTCCCTAGTGAAATTGATACCGAAGGTTTCTATGCGCTTGGTTTTATTGCGAACAGTGATTTTAAGACCATCGGAATACATGATGTTGTTGTGGTGTCCAGAAAGTTGGTAAGTAGAATTGAGTTGGGCAAAGTCAAAGTTATAAGCACCTGATAATCCGAAATGCAACCTTACATATTCTGTCTCATTTTCACTTTCCGTAGAGCCTAAGGAATGATAGTCTATCACATTGTGAGAAAGGTGTATGTCACCGATGTCCCACGATGTAGTGTCGATGTTTCTTATGATTGACCCATCTGTCATCAGTCGTTTTTTCT
>CAZFJO010000521.1:0-2187 GCA_964518915.1 uncultured Saprospiraceae bacterium | reverse complement strand
TTATAAGGTTTGTTTCTGTTGTATTTAAATTAAAAATTACATAAAAATGAAAGATAAAAGCATTGCCTGCTGAATAGCACTGGTATGTATTCTATTTAACCTCAATGCAGCGTACGCTCAATTCGGAGGTTTAAAGAATAAAATAAAAAAGGGAAAAGATAATACTATGAAGTCTTCTGTAGAACTGGATTTCGAATCATCTCCATTCTGGCCTGCCATTACGATGAAAAGCTTGATGAATGATGGAGTCCACCTTACTGTTGATGGGAAATTAAGCGCTAAGAATTTAGAAGTTAATCTATTGCCGTCTAAAACGAAGAAAGGAGATAAGGCCAATTATGATGAATTCAAAAAAGAAAACTTACTGTTGTGGTCTGATCTTGTCGATTCCAAAAATGGAAAAGCCTTAGGTAGATTCCATTATAGCGTAAATCCAGTGATGAAGTTAGGTTCTGTTATGAATCAGAAAAAAGTAAACGATGATGGAGATTTTTTTATTAAGATCGGAGAAGGAAGTTATGAAGTGAAATTCTATGCCGGAGGAGAACATTTTTATACTTACCCTTTTCAAGTAATATCTGTTGCATCTGATGATCCTTATGCAACTTTTTCTGAAGTATTGTTTCTTAAGGGCCCTTGGGAAGAATGGAATTATTTCGATGTACAAGAAACAGCAGGAAAAGAAATAATGGTATGGCATCACTTTATGGATAATACTACCACAGACATTGAAAACGAGTTTAGAACAGAGTCTAATTGTGAGTATAAGTATAGATACGAGTTAACTAAGGGAGGTACAGTTATAGGAGCACATGATAGTAGAATGACGGCATCCAAAAATGCAGGGTATAACATGAAAGTTGATTATGCGACTCAGAATGCAAGAAGAACCCACTGGATAGATCACGGTGTACAATTGTCTAGAATTCCTGGTGATCCTAAGAACTGGGATAAAATGGAATTGAAGGATTTTACAGATGGTAATTATTCTATGGATGTTCATACCATCGATTGTACAGGACAGGTTATGAAGAGAACTTTTTCGTTTAGCGTAACTGGAGGAAAATTTCAATACCACGATCAACAAAATAGAAAGAAGCATAAAGATCATCGGAAGATCATTGAAGGAGGAAGAGATCAATATTGGTATAAGATTAAATAATCTGTGGACATAGTAATGGGCATCTCTGTTTTATGGGATGCCCATTTATATATATTTAGATTGTACTTTTAGGGATATGAAGAAGGTTGTCACTGTTCTTTTTTATTTACTTACAGTAGTAGAGCTTACAAGCCAATCAACAGATATTGTAGACAGCCTATTTAATTCTATTGCAAGTGCTACAAGTGATGATATAAAAATTAGTGCCTACAGTGAATTGGCTTATCAGTACCACACTTCTGATTCTAGTCAATCTATACTTTATGCCCATAAAGCCATTGATCTAGCATTGCGCTCTGGTGATTCTCATGAGCTGGCAGATGGTTATAAAATGCTAGGGCTTGTATATGGTTATTTCGGTGAGAGTGATACTTCAATCCTGTATTATGATAGCTCTTACTTTTATTTTCAGGAAGGAGGAGATACCGTCGACATGGCTAAGGTATTGAATAATGTAGGTAGGCAATTAGCAAACGCTGGTGAATATGAACGGGCTGTAGATGGATACATAAAAGCGGAAGCTTGGGTTCCGGTAGAAGAGGACTCTATACTTAATCTAATATTTAAGTTTAATCATGCAGTATGCCTTTCAGCTTCCTTGCAGCATGAGGAAACTATAGAACTATGTAAAGCTTCTATGCCTTTAGCCTTTGATCTTGATAATTGGTATATACAACTGGAATTGTATAGTCTACTGGGCATTTCATATACTGAGCTTGATGAATATGACCTTGCAGAAACTTCTTACAATCGTGCATTTAAGTGTATTCCTAGAGCAACTCTTCCAGTTATAGGAGTTGGCTATATCAGTTCTAACGCTGACTTAGAATCTAATATTCTAAACAATAGAGCTATCCTATATCTAGAGCAAGAAGCCTATGAAAAAGCTCACGAAGATTTCTTGCTAGCTATAGAAATTGTTGAAAATGCTGATGCTAAACATCCGATCGGTGAGTTTTATGTCAATGCTGGAATAGCTGCGCATAAACTAAATAAATATGAAAAGAGCCAATACTATTTTAACG
>CAZFJO010000520.1:0-2188 GCA_964518915.1 uncultured Saprospiraceae bacterium | reverse complement strand
TTGCTTTGTCAACAAACAAATGGGTTTTATCCGCATAAAACAACGGTATATTCAACTTAAGGAGGAATATACTAATCTACATTATTCATTCCAATTACGTGAAGATCTGCACATTATTCGTTCCAATAATGTGTCATAACGCACATTATTCGTTCCAATAATGTGACATAATACAGATATTATCACCCTATTTAGCTGGTATAATGATCCATAAATGAACTTCATTTTCTGCGGTAAAGCCAATATTAAACACAGATTAATAATTGGGTACAACAAACAAAATGAAGTCATACTGTGATTTCACGCTTAAGTCCTAAACTTCCATATAAAGATCCCAAGCAAGGCATAATCACAGCTATAATTACAAGCCTAAATTCCTATTCCCAATTGTATTATCTGAAATAAAAGAGACAACTCTGAAATCTCAGAACAAATGCAATCATCCAGCAGACTACATATCTCATAAACAATTATGAATCAATGGATTAAAACTTGCACAGATCATTATATCTCATGGCACAATAAGTGCTGAGGTTTATATAGAATTTACGATGCAATTGAATGACCCATAATTGATTTATTGCAGTCGAATCAGTGATATTTTTTTAATCAAGAATAAAATATCAGTTACAACTAGAATTTTAGAACTTAAAACCAACATCTTCATGCAGAAAATAACTTTTTACGGAGCAGACTGGTGTCACGATTGTAGACGAGCTAAAGCTTACTTAAAAGAGAACAACATAGAATATGACTTTATAGATGTCGATCTTGATGAAAAAGCGACAGACCTGGTTCAGAAAATCAACAATGGCAAACGTATCATTCCTACGTTAATTATAAACGATAAGCCTTATACCAACCCTAAGAACGACGTACTCGCTTCCCTTCTCGGACTTAATGAAGAAATAGGACAAATTACAGTATATGGTGCTGATTGGTGTCCCGATTGTCGACGGGCCAAGTCCTACTTACAGGACAACAACATTAACTTCAAGTACATAGAAGTAGATAAACATAAGTGGGCAGCAGATAAAGTAGAAGAAATTAACAACGGTAAGAGAATCATTCCGACCATCTTTATCAACGATACTTCTTATACCAACCCCAATAATGTAATCCTGCAAGATGTACTTAACATAGGTGCAGAGAAATCGACCAAACTATATGACACGCTGATTGTGGGTGCGGGAGCTTCCGGACTGACAACAGCCATCTATGCTCAGCGCGATCGATTTGACAGCTTAGTAATTGAAAAAAAGAACATAGGTGGAAATGCTTACCTCACAGAAAAAATCGAAAACTATCCTGGTTTTACGAATATATCAGGCCCTAAGTTAATGGATCGTATGGCCAACCAAGCTGTTACCTATGGAGCAGAAATCAAGACTGGCGTTGAATTAGAAAAAATAGAAAAACAAGCCAACCATTTTAACGTAAAAACCAATATGGCTATGTATAAGGCTCGGTCTATCGTATTGGCTGTAGGTTCTACTTATCGAAAATTGAACATTCCTGGAGAAGACGACTTAATAGGTGCCGGAATTCACTTCTGCGCTACCTGTGACGGTGCATTTTATCGCGATAAAGAAATTCTGGTTATCGGTGGCGGAAATTCTGCTTTGGAAGAAGGAATATTCCTTGCTGGATTCTGTAAAAAAGTAACCATTGTGAATCGCTCGGATTCATTCTCAGCTTCGGAGACCTATATCGAAAAACTGAGCGAAATAAAAAACATAACGGTACATCACAACAAAAAATCTTTAGCGTTCGTCAGTGGCGAAGATGGTCTATTTCACGCCTTGAAAGTAGAAGACAAGATTTCAGGTGAGCAGACAGAATTGACAGCTGATGGGGTATTTATATTTATAGGATTAATTCCTAATACAGCATTCATTAAAGATCTGTTAGATTTAAATGAACGAGGATTCATCAAGACCACAGGCATGGGAGAAACCAGCGTACCCGGAATTTTTGCTGCTGGCGATTGTAGAGAAGGTGCAATAGCTCAGGTAGCTGCGGCAACTGGAGAAGGCGTACTAGCCAGTTATGGAATTAAAGATTACTTGAAATAGAAAAATCTATTGATTACGAGGATTCCTTGGTTTATTAAAAATAAAGAATCCTGCCCCTTACTTAATGGATTTATTTCTAAAAAACGAAAACCTCAACTAGTTGAATATGATAA
>CAZFJO010000519.1:0-2198 GCA_964518915.1 uncultured Saprospiraceae bacterium | reverse complement strand
GATGTTAATGAACCTGTTTTTCCAGTTGATACTGTAAATAACATATTCGGTTCAACATTCGACTTTAACGGTATACATAGACTTCTCGTTCCTACTAAAGGTGCATTAATCAACAATGTCCTTGCGTCTAATTTCCCTTCTTTCGATCAAGTTATCATTCTTGTCAATTCTTCCCACTATGGAGGTAGTGGAGGAAGGCTTGCTACCTCTTCTACCCACTCCAGTGCCAATGAAATCGCCATACACGAACTCGGCCATTCATTTTCCAGATTAATAGACGAGTATTATGCTGGAGATCAATTCTCCAGGGAAGGAATCAACATGACTCAAGAAACTTCTCCAGAAGATGTAAAATGGAAAAACTGGATAGGTACGAAAGGTATAGGCATATATCAACACTGCTGTAATGGCATGTCTTCATTGTGGTATAAGCCACATGGAAATTGTAAAATGAGGGTTCTAGGTGTTCCATTCTGTTCTGTGTGTATAGAAGGAACTGTTGAAAGGATTCATAGTCTAGTGAAGGTGTATCAAGGCAGCAGACCTATAGAAACAGAACTTGAAAATGCAGAGTATCCGATAGCATTTGAGCTTGACTTAATCCTGCCATCACCCAATACAATATCTGTAATCTGGGAATTGAACGGAACCGAAGTCGCAAGAAATGTGGATGAATTCTTACTTGATGAATCCATGATTGAGTCTGGAGAAAACATACTGAGCGTTGCCGTCGAAGATACAACCAAGCTTATCCGTATAGACAATCATACCCATGTCGATGGAACAGCCTGGACATTCCAAAACACAACGACAAGTATCGATAATGTTGAAATAAATAATTTCTCACTCGTACTGTCACCTAATCCTACTGCAGCAATAGCTACACTTACCCTCGACGAAAACTGGTCACAGGAATACCGTATCCACCTTTATAACTTATCAGGAAAACTATTGCAATCGATCGTTCCGTCTAATCAGAAATCTATTGAAATAAATCTATCACATCTAAGTCAAGGTCTCTACATGGTGCAGGTTACTAAGAAAGGAAAAACAATTCTGACTAAACAGCTCGCTAAGAATTGATTCAATATAAGGCCATAGCATTCGATGCCTTCGGGACTATATTTAATCTAGATTCCTCTAGAATCAAGTCACTTCAGATTCCAATGGCCGATGATATACTGGCTTATGCAAGAGAACATCAACTGGCCTATACTTGGCAGTTTAGTCTGATGCAAGCATATCAATCTTTCGATAAAATTACCACACAAGTAATCGAGGATGGTTGTAGAAAATTCAACATTGTATCTGATCATGTAGATACCCTTTGTAGTCTATATATGTCTCCCATCGTATATGAAGATGTTATTCCTTCATTAGAAAAAATGAAGAGCCTGGAAGTCCCGCATTATATTTTATCTAATGGAACTCCTGCTATGTTAAAATCTGGAATCCAGATCAACCATCTAGAAGCCTTTTTCGATGGATTTTATTCCGCCGATGCCATCAGGCGGTACAAGCCCGATCCACGTGTATATGCTATGGTCAATCAATCGCTAAAATGTAGACCCGAAGAAATATTATTCATCTCATCTAATCAGTGGGACGCCGTAGGTGCAGAAGAATATGGGTATGAAGTCCTTTGGTTAAATCGGAATCAATCGTTTCGAGAATCTTACACACATAGTGCTCGAATACACAAAATAAACTCTATGCATGAAATATTAAATCATGTCTCTACATAAGGAATTCAATCTGATCTTAAACTACTTTATTATAGATCCTGGCATATCTGATCAAGTCAACAGTGCAATTACAACTTACTACTTGAATGATTTTCTATAACAAACTTTCGGTATTCCATAATGTCTAGCCTGAAGTAAGGATCAATGGTCGAAGTTATAAAAGACATCTATCACTAGAGGTAATTTTAATCGTTAATCGAAACCGTACTTATAGCCCACTTACTGTTAACATCGTATTCAGAAGTACCTACGCTCACATACTTATTGCCATCCTCATAGATTCCTAGGAACCAGTGATTGCCTTCTCTGAGTACATCGCCATTTCCGTCATCGCCTATAAAGTAGGGTCTGGTAATAAAGTTTTCTTGTCGACAATCCGTGATAGAATACCTGAAAGCATCTTGAATAAAAAATCGATTACCATCTGCCTCATCTACAGAACCTGTCACCCCA
>CAZFJO010000518.1:0-2199 GCA_964518915.1 uncultured Saprospiraceae bacterium | reverse complement strand
CGAAACCTATCTTCTCCCATTGACTACCATCGGCACTGCGTTCTACCTCGAAACCAAGATTGTTGATTTCTTCTGCAGTGGACCAATCTAGTCGTACTTTATTTTCTTCTCGATCTATAGCTGAAACCATAAAGTCGAGCCAAGTGACTGGGACTATAATAGCAGCAACTTGCAGGGTGATATCTTGAGCATTGTATTCTACTTTCCATTCTAAGCCTGGAGGTAGACTTGGAAGATTTACCGTGGAGAAACTACCTGTTCTAGAAGAGGCAGTAACTATTCTAAAAGAATTTCCAGCTTCAGGTATAAAGCCATCGATTAAGCTCACATTCAAGGTTGCACCAGCACTAGTGTAAGAGCCTAGGATAGAGTGAATATCATAGCTGCTTCCTGCAGTTGTCCCTCCTATCTCAATCTTCAATGTCCCACTTTCTGTATAATTACCAGTATGATTTAATGCTCCAGGTGAGTTACCTGGGGATAGGGTTCCAGTATTGGTAAAATGGGTGGTGCTTTTAACTGTCCCAATACCATTGATTATTCCATTAGAGTTATTAAATGTGATATCTTCTCTAATTGTCATATTTGGGCTGTTATTGGTAATGATCCCGGTGTTGTTTAAATACTGCTCTAGACTAATCGATAGTCTCATGATGTACAGTTCTGCGTTGTTTACGATCTTTCCCATATTGCTACTCCTTCCGCCAATTTCAAGTATTGATTTTGTGGTTATTTCTGCTCCTGGCATGTTTTCAAGATTCGCCATCCTTGATCTAACAGGACTATTGATCTCGATGTTTCCATAATTTTTCACAACAGTGAAAAAATGTCTAGCAGTTATATTACCGACAAAGTCTCCCTTATTGATGAAATTTCCAGCTAATTCCATGCCTACCGTCCCTCTCAGCTTACCGTTATTTTCTAATACCGCGTGTTGACTCAACATTAAAATATTAACGTAACAATCTACGTTACATATCACTTTCCCTGCAACTGAGATGTCAGAACCGCCATCTACACGCTCAAGGTCTAAAAAATCACAAGCAATTGTACCGTAATTAACTATGCCATTGCTTTTCAGGCTTTTGCAATTAATACTTCCATAATTAATATCTAATCGGGCCTCTGGGGTTATTAAATTTAAAGTACCCTCTCCGCTTATTCTACCTTTATTTTTGAGAAGAGCGTGGACTCTAAGTTCTGCATTAGGCAAAATATTAATAGCGGAGGTAGATGGAATCTCAAGTTGAGTGTAATTGTCAGCAGTGGAATAGATACTTATAACAATGCTGTCCGCAATATTATTTCCTGGATACCAGCTCCAGTTTTTAGGTTCGTTCCAGTTCGTATTGCCAGGGTCGGTAGGGTTAAACTGGGCAGGCCAGAAGGCAGTAGAAAATTGTGCTTGCAGTGAGGACATGCTTGTTGTACCCAGGAAAAAAGCGAATAGGATTGATGTTCTTACTAGTAGCTGACTATAATATGGTTTCATATTCTTCGATTCAGTGCTCGGGTTCTTATAGATTTTCATCTTTCTAGATTCTAATTTTATCATCATAGAAAAAGGGATTGTGTCTTCTTGCTTATGACTTCAATAACATTAGTCGAAGTGTTTTCGAAAAGGTCCGATACTTACGAGAAGAAAATAATATTCTACAACTTCACCCACTTAACTTGTGATAGGTATTGCTTCCCATGAATTCTTACTATGTAGGTTCCTAGTGCAAGGTCTGGAAAGTTAAAGCTGACCTGATTTCCTGATGATGTAGTTTCTACTTTCTGAGCATGTATGATTCTTCCGCTGAAATCGATAATGCTTAAATTGAGGTCTTCTTCCTGCCCTTCCATGACCACTTGTAGAAATCCATCAGGACTTGGATTCGGATAAACGGAGAAGCTCATGTTTTCTTGATTAATTTCAATGGTTCTGACGACAGAATAATCATGGGTGCCGTCGTAGTCCATTTGCTTTAAGCGGTAATAATTTATTCCGCTTAATGGATGAGCGTCCTGGAAGGAATAATCGTATTGCATTGAATTTTCCCGGCTGGCTTCTACGAAACCAATCTGCTCCCAATTACTACCATCGGCACTGCGTTCTACCTCGAAACCTAGATTGTTGATTTCTTCTGCAGTGGACCAAAGCAATATAGCCTCACTTCCGTCACCATGACTTTCTAAAGAAACGGTAAAGTCAAG
>CAZFJO010000517.1:0-2206 GCA_964518915.1 uncultured Saprospiraceae bacterium | reverse complement strand
GAAGATGGTGGGGCTATCTGGGAAGAAATAACTCCGGATGTTGAAAACCTCAATGCTGAACAATTCGCCATCATAGATGAAAACAGTATGCTCATCGGAGGCCGAAGTGCTTTATATTTAACTACAGATAAAGCTAAAACCTGGACCAATATCAGCGAATCCCTAAATACCAATATAGGAGTTACAGGCATTACCTATCACAGCAATGAAGACATCCTTGTCAGCACCTTTTCTGGTTCGCTTTACAGAACGAATATAGATGGATCCAGCTGGGATGAAATCTTCAGTACTGAAAGCATAGACCGCATGTCATCCTCTTCTTCTAATCACATTACACTGGCAGTAGACGGTATGAAGATTTTCAACAGTACCGATGGAGGAGCAACATTCGAGGAAGTTAATCTGGACTCTAATGGAGATGAATTCGTAGACTTGTACTATTACAATGAAGACAACGGATATCTTATCCAGCGTTTTAATGATAGTTTATTTTTAACCAAGGACGGAGGAGCTACGTGGGAAAAGAAACAATTACCTGGCTCAACTTTCTGGGGCGGATTTTCTTTTTATTCTGATTTAGAAGGCTATCTAGTCGGTGGTTCCTCTGGAATAGGGCGTATATACAAGACTACTGATGGAGGAGATAACTGGGAGGAGGTTCTATTTAGACAGTCTGCGTTTGCCACGGTCTCCGCACCTATTCCAGGAGAAGATCTTGTCTGGGCTGCAGGAACAGGAGGTGTAATCATGCGCTTTTCTCCATGCAATAATACACCCGACATTTCAAGTCTTACTGTTGAAGAAGGATGTCAGAATGACACCATAACTGCAAGCATCAATTTTGAAAATGTAGATATATTTCAATGGGAATTACCAGATGGATGGATTATTACTGGAAACAACAATTCATCAGAAGTACAATTAATAACACAAGAAACAGGAGGGACGCTATCTGTTACAGGATCTAATAGTTGCGGCGAAGTGACAGAAGCCCTTACCATTAACATAAATAATCTCAAGGAGAATCCGGTTCCTGAAATCAGCCTTGACGAATCTACACTTAGCACCACAGTTACAGGAGCATCTTATCAGTGGTATAAAGATGATGCGCCTATTGCTTCTGCTGATGGACAGACCTATACCGCAGTGGTATCTGGTGATTATTACGTCATTGTATCTTACGATAATGGATGCGTATCTCGACCTAGTAATGTCATCAGTGTCATTATCTCGAGTATTGTTACGATCGGCGAAGAAACCATATCGCTTTATCCTAATCCAGCACAAGATTACATCTCTCTATCTAATTCACTCAGTGGATTACAGAAAGTGGAGATCTACAATGCACTGGGGCAATTGTTGCAATCTTCAAGTAACGAGCTTAAACACGATATTTCTAGACTGCTTGCAGGACAGTATTACCTGAAGGTAGTTACAGAAAGTGAATCTGCTACCCTACCGTTTTCTATTTCGAAATAAGTTTAAAGCTGGCATTAGAGTATCTTATTTCGTAAAGGAAATAATGTGTGAAAAATGAAATTCCTAGATCAACAGAACAAAAGTAAAGCAAGCGGTACATAGAAAAAGAAAAAACAAAAAGCATCCGAGGTAAAACAAGGGGTGATCATGCGCAATAGAAATCTCATTCTTTGGGGTGAGAAAAAACTATACCTGTGACATTACATTTGTGTAAAACCTACAAAATGCGCAACCTCATACTATCTATTGTTCTAGGACTTATAACATTCAACGCTGTTTCTTCTCAAGAATGGATCCTTCAGAATCCATTTTCTGTATTCGGAGAACTCAGAGACATCCTTATGAAACCCAATGGAGAAGGATGGGCAACGGGAGATCAAGGCATACTTCTTTATACCCAAGATTTCGGAGAGCGATGGGAATTAGTAGACTTAGGAAATCCGAACACTCAGTTTTCCCTCCACATCGTTCCCGGAACAGATGACCAAGTCATGTACAGTGTAGGCAATAGTCTCTCTAAAAGTATAGATGGAGGTATGACATGGAATGTTACGGGGAGTATCGTACGCAATCCTACTGGCATTTCATTTGCTTCAGCGGACCTTCACTTTTCATGTACTAGACAGAGTGGCTTATTCAAGAGTCTGGATAGAGGAGAAACATGGGAAGCAATAAATCACCCAGGAGATTTCTATACTGGTATTCACTTTAAGGATGAGATGAATGG
>CAZFJO010000516.1:0-2220 GCA_964518915.1 uncultured Saprospiraceae bacterium | reverse complement strand
GAAGCAACAGGATTCTTGTCAGAACGCTTAGAAAATTTCGGATCGAAAATCGGATTAAGTGCGGGCTCAGTAAGCCTCTCTAAAATTGTAAAGCAGGTTGTATTCATATTGATATTTATCCCTATAATGATAGTAGCACTGGATACATTAAAGATGGATGCCATTTCTAAACCGGCTTCAGAAATGCTCAGTTCATTATTGAACGCTGTACCTAAAATTATTGCCGCTGTCTTACTTCTGGCGGTATTCTATATCATAGGAAAATATGTTGTTTCTATTGTTACAGAACTGCTTAGAAATCTAGGTCTCGATAATCTTTCACAGAGCTTAGGACTTAATAAGATTGTAGGAGATAAATCTCTAGCAGGAATAATAGGAAGTATTGCATTGTTTTTTATCATGTTCACAGGTATCATTGCCGCTGCTGGAAAACTTGAGTTAGGCCAAGTAGAGGGTGTTCTTAATAATGTATTGAATATATCCGGGAAGGTTTTTTTTGGGATTGTGATTCTACTGGCAGGTGTTTTTATCTCTAACATTGCGGTCAACGCATTGTCTGGCTCTAAAGATAACAGCTACTTAATTCCTATAGCAAGATTTGCTATAATGGGAATCTTTCTGGCATTCGCTCTCCACACGATGGGCATTGCAGAAAGCATCGTAAATCTTGCTTTTGGACTTACGCTAGGTTCGATTGCTGTAGCGTTCGCCTTATCGTTTGGTCTAGGAGGAAGAGAAGCTGCTGGTAAGCAGATGGATAAGTTCTTCTCAGGAATGAACAAAAAGAAATAATTTTTTGATCCCACTTAAACATTGCAGGAGGGAAGTGTGCGTCCCTCCTTTTACAATGAAGTGATTTAGAACTTTTATTTATTCGCTTCTATAATTAAATAATACTATGCTAGATTCAATTCTGCATAATCCTAAAGATAAAATAGACTTCATAATTGCTATGGTTGTAATATTATTGGCTGGGTTTTTCATCATCTATTATTCATTAGAATCTGAGAAAAATCCTCAACAAGGAGAATTGTCTCCAGATCTGCATCTGGCAGATTCAATGGTGATAGACGGTACATTATATGTCCCATTTCCACCTTCAAACACAGAAGATCGATTGAATGTAATTGGTGCATCTCCCGACGTGGTCGCAAGTCATGAGAATGATTCTTATGTGGTTCACTCATCTTATATGAATTCGGAGGATTCTATAAGTACAGGTAACATTGTTCTTGATTCACTAGCTTCTATAGAACGTGAGATTGATTCTTCGGTCATGGATATAGATACACTGTCTATGTCTCAGGGACAGGTTTTTATAAACGACAGCATTCAGGAAATAGAAGAACGTGTAAGTGAAGCGATACAAAGTGAAACTCAGAAACAATCTGAAGATCCTAGATCGTGCGTAATAGTTATAGGCGCTTATGGAAACGAAGACAATAAGAACAACCTGATTGCTAGATTAGAAGGAGATGGATACGATGTTTTCCAGGTGCCTTACAAGGGACTGACAAGGATAGGTGTATACATGTCTTGTAGTTCTGAAAAAATAGAAAGTGAACTGTCTATGATAAGAATTAAATATGCTGCCGACGCAGTTGTCTTAACCAAGCAGGCATTGAATTAAAATAGAGATAATGAATATAGAATTTAATTAATTCTATATTCATTATCTCTTAGAGTCAGCCGCTACTTAAGGATTTTAATCTAAGGTACTAATTATAGGAACCGAGTTAATAATTAGCCAAGGCAGCAATATTCAACATGCTATTATTCCTTTGAACTTCCTCGTCATACTGATGAACGATTAGTGTCATTAATAAGATATCTAATTCTTCTTCTCCAATTAAAGTATACATGCACTTTGAATTTTTAGCCTTAGCAGATTTAGCAATTACATTACCCTTGAGATCAACGTAAGTTAATTCAGAATTGCCAAACCACTTTTTTCCACTTGATTTTTTATATAGTTTTCCTGGTTTTAGTAGTTCAATCGAATTTCCATCCTTATTCATTTTTGCTACCAATTCCCAGTCTTTGGTATAAACATATTGCATGCCCTTAGATTCTTTTGAAATTAAGTAAGACTGATCTTGAATCTTAAATGTCTTTATCCACTTTTTAAAATGTTTATTGTATTCAAAGTTCATCTTTAAACTCATAAGTTTATTGTTATGCTTATCATTTATTTCTATGGTATTACTTGATCTGTTCCAT
>CAZFJO010000515.1:0-2229 GCA_964518915.1 uncultured Saprospiraceae bacterium | reverse complement strand
CAGAAGGGAAAATCGTCTTATCACCTTGTCTTGAATAAAACAGCTTTCTATGCCGAGGGAGGTGGACAAGTAGGGGATACAGGTACATTGACTGTAGGCAGTGAGACTATAAAAGTCTTGAATACCCAGAAAGAAAATGACCTAATCATACATGTGGTCGATAAGATTCCACAAGAAATAGAAGCTTCTGTGGCAGGAACGGTTCATGCTGATAAGAGAAAACTGACAGAAAACAACCATACGGCTACTCACTTATTACACGCTGCATTAAGGTCTGTGCTAGGTAGTCATGTTCAGCAGAAGGGATCATTGGTCAAGGAGGATTACTTAAGATTCGACTTTTCTCATTTTCAGAAAATGACTGAGGAAGAATTATCTCAAGTTGAGCATATGGTGAATCAGAAAGTAAGACAGAATATATCCCTTGAGGAAGATAGGTCCATACCCATCCAGGAAGCGCAAGAGAAAGGAGCTATGATGTTGTTCGGAGAGAAGTATGGAGATACGGTCAGGATGATCACTTTCGATCCATCTTATTCTAGAGAATTGTGTGGAGGATGTCATGTGGATAATACCGGAAATATAGGCCTCTTCAAGATACGTTCTGAAGGTGCAATTGCTGCCGGAGTAAGGAGGATTGAAGCTGTCACAGCAGATGGTGCAGAAGCATACGTACAAGGTGAAATTGCAGAACTGAATGCTGTCAGGGGCTTGTTTAAAAATGCTACTCAACTGGAGAAACAAGTGGAGAACTTGATCTCAGAAAATAAGAACTTACGTAGAGAAGTAGAAAGCTTGCAAGCCTTGAAGGCACAATCTCTGAAAGGAGATTTAGTCGCTTCCGCAAAAGAAATAAATGGTGTAAAACTCGTGCAAGGAGTCGTCACTGATGTAGACGGAAAGAGCGCTAAAACACTGGTTAACAATATACTTACAGACATAGGGAGTGGGGTTGTTGTGCTGGGAGTCAATAACGACGGGAAGCCTCAGTTGCATGTCTGTGTGTCTAAGGATCTTACAGAAAAATATAATGCAGGAACCATCATCCGACAGCTGGCTACCCACATTCAAGGTGGAGGTGGTGGACAACCATTCTACGCTTCAGCAGGAGGAAAAAATGCAGATGGTCTACAGGCTGCAGTTGTGGAAATTGAGACCATTATGCAAGGGTAGTGGTCTTGTTTTTCAATCCTTAAATTCTTAAAAAAAAGTACCTATGAATCATCTGATTTTTATCCTTCTCATCACGATAGTTGCAACTGGTTGTAAGACGACACATATGAATTCAAGTGCTCAAGAAAAGAACTTGATAACCCAGTCTGTGGATTGCATGACGGATCGGAAAGAAGTTAAGAAGATGACCATGGTGCAAGGAGTGGTAGAGATGATAAATAAAGAACCTCATATCTTCATAAAAGAAGCATCCGCCAGATTGATCGCATGTAACAATCCAGCAGGATTGAAAGCAGGTGATTCAGTTGTGTTTTCTGCCAATATAAAGGAGATTTATCCACATGAGAGACGATCTGGAACTCCCTGTGTCTTGACTTTTTTAACAAAAGAATCTCAGTAGAAAGAAGCCTCTTTTTCAGCTATAGGCTACATTTTTTTTTGGTAATTGAAATGACAAATTTCACGTGTTAGTTGCATATTAATTCTACGATCACTAACTTAAGGTATATTTAATACTCTGACAGTTGATTAAAACAACATATTCTATTCCCACATTTTATTTAAACTTGTAAATTCCTATCTCCGATAGGCTGGGAAAATTATGTGTCAGGGGAAGAGGAAAAGAAAAAGTTCTATTCCCGATTGTACATATTGTAAGTAGATCGATCATCGATCTATGGAACCATTTTAATACTTGAAATTATGGATATTAAAGTTGAAAAAGACATCCAGGAAAGCAGTAACTATTTCGAAAGTTATGCAAGAGAAAATCTCCAAAAGTATTTCAGTAAGTACCCTTTTATAGAATCTATTAAAGTATTCTTCAGAGGAATGAAGCACGATTCTAAAAAAATTAAGCTACAAGCAAGGTTAAAAGGAAAAGACCTATTCGTAGAAGCATCTGGTCCCAGACACGACATAGCCCTTGACAATGCATCTAACAAGTTACGGACTCAGATAGAAAAATATAAAACCAAGAGGTATAAAAAGGCTTCCTAACTCTTAATTATATATTTAATTAGAAGGGGATTTATCAGAAATGATAAATCCCTTTTT
>CAZFJO010000514.1:0-2244 GCA_964518915.1 uncultured Saprospiraceae bacterium | reverse complement strand
TGAGGCTAAAGAGGGTAGATTGAATTATCTGAAGAATCAAGTCTCCATGGCTACCATAGAAGTAGAGATGTATGAAAAAGTTGAATATGTAGAAACACCGGCTTCTTTCGAAACTCCTTTCTTAAGTAAAGTGAAATCTAGCCTCTTGAAGGGCTGGGAAGTTGTACAAGGAATATGTCTTATTATCCTGTCTCTATGGCCTTTCGTTCTTGTTGTTTTAGGAATCTACTTAATGAGAAAACGATTGTTTCCTCTTAAGCGGATGGCAAGTTGATCCATAAGAAAAAAGGGAGAATTCCATAAATGAAATTCTCCCCCAGGTGGTTACCCTACACTTTTACTAGTTTAGGATTTTTAGGAATATATGGTTGATACGTTTCAAGCCATTTAAGATGGTTGTTTTACTTCAATGGTTATTTCTAGTCAATTTTTCTCAAGAACCTTCAGTTGAATCTTATCCATCGCTTCTATGTCGAAGATCGCTCCATTATGGTACTCAAGAATGACCGACATGGGAACAGAAAGTTCGATTTCTTTAGGCATATCGCACCCATCACATTCTGTGAGGTTAATAATGAAGTTAAGAGATTCATTGTCATTAAGTGATTTAAGTACGTGTCCATACTCTAGCATGTTTTCCTTTATACTTTCTAGGAAGCCTTCATACATACCTTCTATAATGGTGTTTCTTTCTTCTTTTGTATCGACCAATCTGTTTATGGTAGGTAGATTGTAACCATTGTTAACTTGAATAGAAGAAACTACCTTTATGTGATAAGTAACACCCATGTTCTGTATTCTATCATACCATGGTTCTGAAGTCATATAATAAGTATCAGAGAGATCTGATGAATAAAGACTACCGATCATAGAAGAAAAGACTTCAAGAGTAGGTTCCTTTTTTGTTTCTCGATCGGTCTCTGTGATGATTAATTTCGATTCGAATTCTTCCTCTGTGATGCTTTCTGAAGCATACGCATCGATGTCTTTTTTAGATGCTTCTATACTTATGGACTGAATTCTTCTACTCTGATTATTGTCTCTGGTCCATAGGATAACGCCATTAGAATTAGGAATGGTTTTTAGCAATACCTTATCGTCATTTTTTAATTGACGGATTAAGCTGGCATAATCTTTAAGGTACTCTTTAAAATCGGAAAGAAATTGATTTTCTTTTGGTTTTTCTGCGTCGAGAAAAGCTACTTGTCCATCGATTCTTAATCTAGTGCTTAGATCCTCTTCTACTGGATTATCTATGATAGCTACATCTCCATTGCCTGTTTCTATCACATGAGCTGGGAAGTGCATGTCTTTTTTAATGTTGAATACCACCCCGTATCCTTCTTTATATTGTCCACTTACCATTTCATTATTAGCGTAAAAGAATCGGTTACCGGAATTCTGTTTTAAGATAGAATGGATTACTTTCTCAGCGACTTTAAGGTCTTTGTTCATTTTTTTCTTATCGATAGACTGCGCTATGGAAGTCCCATAGAGGCCCGTCATAAGAAGGAATAAAATTAATCGTTGCATAATGTTGTTATTTTTGAATTGGTGGTGAATCTATATTGACAAACTGTGGATATCCGGTCTGAATCATCTGTGCAAGGTTGTTGAGGCCTGTATTGATAACTTTAATGTCATTGTTTCTTCTTGCTTCTATGTACTCAATTAGTTCTTGCATCATCTTTTCTATTTTAACCTCTTGAGTAGAGGTGCTTTCAGCAATCATATTGATTGTTGATTTTTCATAATTGGCTTGAATGATGTTTTTCATGCTCGTCATTTCAGCTAAGTAGTCTTCCTTAGACAGTCCACTTGGCTCTACTCTTTCTTGATTTTTAAATTCCTCTAAAAGAGAGGATTTAAGAGATTGTAAGGCACGATCGAGATCTGCTTTAGTCATCGTTTCTTGAGCCAGACCATCTACTTCAGGTTCCGGAGTATTAACCTCTCCGAATCCCATGGCTAGCCTTCCGTCTTCTACACTCATGTTGAAATCTGTAATCTTGCCTAGTGTCAGTAAGAGCAGTATCGATGCGGCTGCAGCCAACCATGATCTAGGTATAGATCTTGATTTAGCAGGAAAGTGTATTACAGGTCGAGGTACTTGTTCGTCCATGTCATGCGAGAAGATGGATCGTGCTTGAGAAAGACTTTCTACTTCTTTTCTTAATCCATCGTCAGATTTCATTTCAGCTTCGAAACGATTTTTCTCTGCTGGGTCCATCTCTCCATATAGGT
>CAZFJO010000513.1:0-2250 GCA_964518915.1 uncultured Saprospiraceae bacterium | reverse complement strand
GTATATTGATACACATGCTCACATCTATTCTGAAAAATTTATTGATGATAAAGATCCAGTTAT
The DNA here is from genome assembly GCA_964518915.1 of uncultured Saprospiraceae bacterium. Lineage (GTDB taxonomy): Bacteria > Bacteroidota > Bacteroidia > Chitinophagales > Saprospiraceae > JABDLO01. The sequence goes on along the minus strand of CAZFJO010000513.1, from coordinate 2,187 downwards.
AGAACGAGCTAAAAACAATAAAGTTAACAAGATATTTATGCCAAATATCGATCTTGAATCTCTTAATCCTATGAACCTCTTAGCTGATAAATATGAATCAATATGTTATCCGATGATGGGCTTACACCCTTGCTCTGTAGATGAAAGTTATAAGGATGTTTTAGACAGAATGTATTCTCTCATGAGTGAAGACAGAAAATATTATGGGATAGGGGAGACAGGAATTGATTTATATTGGGATGTTAAGTTCAAGAAACAACAGATTCATGCATTTGAAATGCAAATAGAATGGGCGAAGGAGTATCATCTTCCTGTAATCATACATTCCAGAGAGTCCTTAGATCTAACTATTGATATCATTAGAAATTACCAAGATGGTACACTTAATGGTATATTTCATTGCTTTAATGGTAGTATCGATCAATGTCGAAAAATAGCAGATCTAAATTTTCATATGGGATTAGGAGGCGTTATTACATATAAAAATGCTGGATTGAATGACATGGTTGCATATTTACCTAGTGAATACATGTTATTAGAGACAGATGCACCTTATCTAAGCCCAGTCCCGCATAGAGGTAAACGAAATGAATGCGCTTATATACCTCATGTTGTCGATAAAATAACAGAAGTAAGGAATGAGACAACAACGCAGGTAGGTGGATATACGACTTCAAATGCTAAAAAAATATTCAAATTCGAAGATTGAAAAGAGTACATTTGACCTTAAGGAGAGTTGGCCGAGTGGCTTAAGGCGCTCGCTTGGAAAGCGTGTATACTCCAAAAGGGTATCAAGGGTTCGAATCCCTTACTCTCCGCATTTATATAAAAATGGGTTGTAAAATTACAACCCATTTTTATTTTACAGAAGTGATTTATACTTCAGTAACTGATGCTGATGTTCCAGAATACTGATACATACATCGGTACATAATATATAGATTTCAGCAGAATATTTGCGGAAGCGATATACTAAGCATTATGAAATATACTTAAGGCGTTTTCTGTAGTCTTATCAATTACTTCTGTCATTGTGATACCATGAAGCTCAGAAATCCGCGAAGCAACATATCTTATATAACTTGATTCATTGCGCTTTCCTCTAAACGGAGCAGGAGTTAAGTAAGGTGCATCCGTTTCAAGCACCATTGAGCCTAATGGCAATTCAGCAACAACCTTATCTACACCCGCATTCTTAAAGGTCACTACTCCACCGATACCTAAATTAAAGCCTAAATCGATGATGCGCTTACCTTGCTCTACACTACCATTGAAACAATGAAATATCCCTTTAAGATCGCCTTTCTGTTTTTCCTTCATGATAGAGATGGTGATGTCCAGAGACTCACGACTATGGATAATGATAGGTAAACTGTGCTGCCTGGCTAAATCTATCTGCCGACGATAAGCCTCTTCCTGCAACTGTTGTGTGGATTTATCCCAGTATAGATCTACCCCTATTTCGCCTATAGCATAGTAGTAACCGGGATTGTTGTCTATTTCTTTCTCTACATGAGCCAGTTCATCAAGATGATTGTCTGATTTTACTGAACAAGGATGCAAGCCCATCATAGGGTAAAACAAGCCATCGAAAGATGAAGCTAATTTCTTAAGTGAATCGGTATGGCTTGAATCAATATTAGGTAGATATATTCTATGGACGCCTTCAGATCTAGCACGGTCGACAACTTCAACTAAGTCTTCTGAAAAAGCATCTAAATAAAGGTGGGCGTGGGTATCTATCATACCACAATGATACGATTCTAATTTATGGTTTTCTTAATTGCTCTTATGGCAATAACATCATTGATTTCAACTTCTCCACAGACAGACATCCGATTTTCTACCCGCTGTGTTTCGAAATCAATCTATGTTGAGCATAGAGCCAGTTCTTACTCGCTTACCCACCCTCCTGAGAAACCATCAGTAATACATAAATACGCCCATAAAAAGACTGATACCATACTCCTACACAAGGTTCTTAATTTTTCCATACCCAGTAGCAAAAGAAAATTCTGACCTACTCTTACCATCTGCTAGAGAACTATAATTAACTCCATTGACTTAAGTGACCAGAAAGCAGCAGTTCCTCTACCTGAATTCGATGCAATTACACAGATCGATTTCCCAAACACATCAAGATTTAGCAGGATATCAAACGAAGAAAAGTTGTGCATATACCATTCC
>CAZFJO010000512.1:0-2250 GCA_964518915.1 uncultured Saprospiraceae bacterium | reverse complement strand
CTGAGCCTATCTTTATCATATAATTATAAGCCGATTCATAACTATTCTGAACGTTCCCATCCAGTATAGCTTCTCGAATAGCTGTTTTAATTTCGCCTACTTGCTTGGAAGGACCTATATTGAAAGCGTCCATTATCATCTCTCCAGTAATCGGCGGTTGCCAATTCCTAATCTTATCTTTACTCTCTACCTCTTTTAGTTTTCTAGTCACTTCTTCGTATCGACTCAAGTACTTAGCTACTCGTGTTTCGTTCTTAGAAGTAATGTCCGCTTTACACAATGTCATTAAGTCATCTATGTCGTCGCCTGCATCAAACAGTAATCTTCGGATTGCGCTATCGGAGATGTCTTTTTTAGTCAAGCTTATCGGACGCAAGTGTAGCCTTACAAGTTTCTGTACATACCGCATCTTATGATCTAGAGGGAGTCTCAGTCTCTTAAATATCTTGGGCACCATAACTGCACCTAGCGCATCGTGTCCATGGAAAGTCCAGCCTACTCCTTTCTGAAAGCGCTTGGTAGGTGGCTTAGCAATATCGTGGAACAAGGCAGCCCAGCGCAACCACTCATTCTGAGAATACCTCGAAGTATTGTCTAGCACTTCTAGGGTGTGGTAAAAATTATCTTTATGAGAGATTCCGTTCCTTACTTCCACTCCTTTAAGCTGAGAAACCTCGGGTAGAATGATGCCCAGCAATCCAGTTTCTTCTAGCAACTTAAATCCTATGGAAGGCACCGGAGAAGCAATTATTTTCTGTAATTCTTTAGATATACGTTCCTTAGAAACGATGTTGATTCTATTCTTAAAATGGCTGATCGCATCAAGTGTTTCTTTCTCGATCTGAAACTCTAACTGGGTGGCGAATCTTATTGCACGCATCATCCTCAAGGGATCATCTGAGAAAGTCCGTCCAGGCGCAAGGGGAGTTTTTAGTGTTTTTAATTCAAGATGATTCAATCCACTGAATGGATCTATAATCTCTCCGTAATCCCGATCATTAAGACTAACGGCAAGTGCATTAATGGTGAAATCTCTGCGATTCTGGTCTTCTTCTAAAGAACCGTCTTCCACCACTGGCTTGCGACTATTAAAATTATATGATTCTTTCCTTGCTCCTACGAATTCTATTTCCATGTCATTGTGCTTGATCATGGCTGTTCCGAATCTTCTATAGACAACTATTCTAGGGATAGGTCGCAACCTAGAAGCTACTTCCTCTGCAAGTTCAATCCCATTACCTACACAGACAATATCGATGTCTTTAGATTCTCGACCGAGAAGTCTATCTCTTACATACCCACCGACAACATATGTAGGAAAGCCCAGTTGCTTACCAGTCATTCTTATCAATTCAAAAATTGTACGTTCGTGTGGCTTAATGTCAAATACCATATCAAATTTCTATAATGCCTCTGCAAGTTCGTAAGATTGATACCTTGTTCTGATTTCTTCCAGGGTATCGAATAAAATGGAAGGATCGTGTTCTGTAACCAATCTAGATCGATAAGGCTTTATGCCTGGAAGTCCTCTGAAATAGGTTCCATAATGTCTTCGCATCTCTAGTACACCTAATTTAGGCCCTTTCCATTCTAAGCTATGTGTCAGATGTTGCCTTACCGCATCTACCCTCTCATTTAAGGTAGGTGGAGCAAGGATCTCTCCGGTTTTAATATAGTGCTTGATCTCTCTGAATATCCACGGGTTACCGATACTCGCTCGTCCTATCATCACACCATCCACTCCGTATCGATTTTTATATTCTACGGCTTTCTGTGGACTATCGATATCGCCATTACCGATTATAGGTATATGGACCCTAGGGTTTTCCTTTATCTTACCTATCAGTGTCCAGTCTGCTTCTCCTTTATACATCTGTTTCCTCGTCCTTCCGTGAATGGACAAGGCCTTGATTCCGACATCTTGCAATCGCTCTGCTACTTCTTCAATAAACAAGGTATTGCTATCCCATCCCAGTCTGGTTTTAACCGTTACTGGCAGAGAAGTACTATCCACAATGGCTTTAGTAAGTGAAACCATCCTAGGTATATCTTGTAATATTCCAGCTCCCGCCATCTTGCATACTACTTTTTTCACAGGACAGCCGAAATTTATATCTAGGACTTCTGGTTGAGCTTCTTCTACAATTTCTGCAGCCCGTCTCATAGAGTCTAGTTCTGCACCGAAAATCTGTATGCCTATCGGCCTTTCTTCATCGTAGATATCGAGTTTCTGTACACTTTTATGTGCAT
>CAZFJO010000511.1:0-2256 GCA_964518915.1 uncultured Saprospiraceae bacterium | reverse complement strand
CGTATACATATAGAGGTATTAAGAATGGAGACTTCGATGATCTAGATGAAATTTTAGATAATGTATTTAATAAAGGTAGCATCGTATCTGTTAATCAGATGGAACTGGCCAAAGAAAAAATCAAGGAATTCTACATTGAGAAAGGAAAACTAGATGTTGCTGTTTCAGCAAGGGAAGTACAAGATTCTAGTAAGGCCAATTCTGTCAAGGTTATGTTCGATATCAATCCTGGAGAAAGGGTGAAAGTTCAGGATATTTCATTCACAGGAATTGCATATGCTGATGAGAAGAAGCTCAGAAAGCAGATGAAAAATACCAAGATTAAAGGTACCTTTTTAAGAAAAACCAAGTACGTTCCAGAAGACTATAAAGAAGATAAAGACAATATCATTGCATTCTATAATAAGCAAGGATATCGAGACGCTAAGATTCTCGGGGACAGCATGTGGAGAGAAGATGATGGAGACTTGCAGATTTTAGTCAACATAGACGAAGGGAATCAATACTATTTCAGAAATATTTTCTGGAAGGGTAATACGAAGTACACAGACGATCAGTTAACTACAATCTTAGGAATTGCTAAAGGAGATATATACAATCCTCAAGTATTAGATGAACGCTTAAATTTTAGTCTGGACGGAAGAGATATTTCTTCCCTTTATCTAGACTATGGTCATCTAGGTTTCCGTGTAGATCCTACAGAGATTGCAGTAGTCGGAGATAGCATCGACATAGAAATGAGAATTACGGAGGGACCAGAATTCACCATCGGCAATGTTTCCATTACTGGCAACGATAAGACGAATGAGCACATCGTCCGTAGAGAAATAAGAACAAGACCTGGACAGAAATTCCGTAGAACGGATATCATACGGTCACAGAGGCAGATCATAAACCTAGGATATTTCAATCCTGAGACACTTGATGTTCAGCCTTTAATAAATCAAGAAAGAGGAACAGTAGATGTTGCCTATACCGTAGAAGAACGACCGGCGGATCAACTGGAATTATCTGCAGGTTATGGTGGGTTCTCTGGATTGATCGGAACCTTAGGTGTGACCTTCAATAATTTTTCTATGGCTAATATTCGGAACAGAAGTTCATGGAGTCCGCTGCCACAAGGAGATGGACAGAAGCTGTCGTTACGGGCTCAATCTAATAGTCGATTCTTCCGCTCGCTTAATTTTTCTTTTACAGAACCGTGGTTAGGAGGCAATAAACCTAACTCATTTACGGTAGGGGCCGTGCGATCATCATTTGATTACACTTCTTTAGATCAAGGATTTCTTTCTATTACAAGAGGATTTATAGGATTGGGTTCTCAGTTGAGCTGGCCGGATGATTTCTTTTCCTCGAGTACAACCCTTAACCTAGAGAATATCGTATTAGAAGATTACTTAAGAGGAAATTTCTTCGTAGAAGATGGAGAAGATCTCGTTGTAGTTAGCAACACGAATACTAAGAACTTTTCGATAAAACAAGTATTTGCGAGAAGCTCAGTGAGTGAGCCTTTGTATCCGAGAAGCGGATCTAAGATTTCCCTTGCTATACAATTTACGCCGCCATACAGTCTATTCAGATCGGATAATTTCTTTGAATTAGACGAAGGGGAGAAAGCTGATGTAGAAAGAAGATTGAGAGAAGAATTCGGGCCGATAAGTCCACCTACGACAGAAGAAATAAGGGTAGCCATATTAGAAGAGGAGAACGCAAGAAAATTTGAGTGGCTAGAATATCATAAGTGGAGATTCGATGCGGAGTGGTACTTCAACATATTTGACAAGTTCGTTGTTGCTGCTTCTGCTAAGATAGGTCTTGTAGGCGCATACAATGATGCGATCGGGTTGTCACCATTCGAGCGGTTCGAGTTAGGAGGTGATGGACTGTCTAACCAGAACATAGGAATTACTGGAAAAGATATAATTGCCCTTAGGGGTTATGAAGTGCAAGATCTTCCGCAGAACCAGAGAGGAGGAGCGACTATTTTTGATAAATTTACCTTGGAGCTAAGGTATCCTTTATCCCTTAATCCTAATAGTACTATATACATGCATGGATTTTTACAAGGAGGAAATGCATGGGGTAACTTTTCAGACTTTAATCCATTCGATGTGCGTAGAGCTGTCGGGGGTGGATTCAGAATATTCTTACCTATGTTCGGTCTTTTAGGATTCGATTATGGATGGGGAATAGATAAAGTGGTAGGCGTTGATGAAGGTTTCGGGAAATTTAGTATTGTCTTAGGATTTGAGCCAG
>CAZFJO010000510.1:0-2269 GCA_964518915.1 uncultured Saprospiraceae bacterium | reverse complement strand
CCATTACCTTGTACTATTTTATCTTCCCAAGATTCATTAAGATTTACGAAAAAATTAGCCCCTTCTCTATATGACACTACATTATCCATTGTTTTATAGTAGGCTTCTGCACTAAATTCATAAGCTTCGCTGATGGTTGTTGCTGCACCTATTGCAGCTTGCCAGCTCTGCTGAGGAAGAATATTATCTGTTGATGGAACCCACAGGTCTGTCGGAAGGCTCAAGGATTCACTCGTAAGGAGATTTATATATTGTGTCATCGTAGCGAAAGATCCTTTCAACGACCACCTATCATTCAATCTATAATTCATTCCTATTCTCGGTTGCAAGGAACCGTAACTTTGATTATCTGCAAGAAAGAATGAAGCATGCAAGCCTACATTAGCGGAAAAAGATCCCAACCTAATATCATCTTCTACATACATATCTATTTCCGTCGAGAAAGTGGCTTGCTGACCGAGTAAAGTATCCAGTGCTTCCGTAATATTGATTTCATTGAGGGCTATGGCTCCCGGATTATATCTATGTCGAATTATACTTGCCCCAGTCTTTATGAAATGATCTGTATTAGGTATATAATCTAGATCGATTTTCAATCCTAGGTCTCTGATTCCAGAAGTATATTTAGCGCTGAAAGATTCTGGATTCTGAGGATTGAATCGTTGCTCCGATTCGGCAAATATGTCAATATTGTAATCCGAAAATATAGCCGTTGTATTCATAAACAGCTTAGGGCTTAATTCCCAGTTCCACCTCAGAGAGGAAATTAAATTTCCCCAGTTAGACCCTCCGGAATCTCTATATGACTCTCCACTTTCTTCAAACTGGAAAACATCAGAACCCACGTATGAACTAAGGTATAGGCGGTGATCTTTAGAGAGCTTATGCTGAACTTTAAAATTTAAATCATAAAAATGAAACTTAGGCTTATCCGCACCATTATCCGTCTTTATAAAGGGCTTCGAGATTAAATCTGCATACGTTCGTCTTCCAGAAACCAAGAAAGATGTCTTCCCTTTATTTATAGGGCCTTGAACCGTAAGCTTAGAAGAAATCAACCCGATAGACCCTTCTCCTTCTATTTTATTCATATTGCCTTCCTTCAACCTGATATCGATTATAGAAGACAACCTGCCTCCATAGCGTGCTGGAAAACCTCCTTTAGTAAGGGTGACATTCTTCACTGCGTCTGGGTTGAATACAGAAAACAACCCCAGCACATGAGATACATTATAGACTGGGACACCATCTAGTAGAATAAGGTTCTGATCCGTACTTCCTCCTCTTACATAGACTCCAGTCTGTCCTTCGCCACCAGATTGGACACCTGGCAGAAGCTGAAGGGATTTCAGTATATCTGTTTCTCCTAGGATAACTGGCATGGCTTTTAACTGGTCTATGGGAACAGTGACCTGACTCATCTGAGTCTTCTCTTGGATGATTTCTTGTTCTTCTGCAGTAATGACTACGGTTTCGAGTTCTGTGCTGAGCTTCATACTGATCTGCTCTGAAACATCTCCATCAAGCGTGTAATCTTTTACTACCTTCTCATAACTGACATAGGAATAAATAAGAGTATGGTTGCCTGGATTTAAGGTAATTGAGAAAAAGCCGTACTCGTTCGTTACTGTATTTTTTCCTGTGACACGGTCGTATATGGTTGCTCCTATGAGTCTTTCGGAACTAGAGGCATCCTCTAGATAACCACTTATCGTATAATTCTGTCCAGATAGAGAAGTAGACATCATCAACTGAAAAAGAAATAAACTGAGTATCAATACAATCCTATCTACCCTATTAACATTTTTTAATTCAATCTTTTTTCGAAAATAGAAACCTTGCATGTCGTTTCGTTTATCAGCAATCGTCAGAATAGACTTCATATAATAAAACCGAAGGTGACAGGTAAAACGTTGGGGCAGAATGGATGTTTTATAGTTTCTTTAATAACCTTTCCACTCAATTAAGAAAAAAATTAACATCCGCTCATACGAATGGTAGTTCTATAGCAATCCTTGGATGATGGCTTCTTCTGTTATTCCCTCTGCTTCTGCCTTATAGTTTCTTACAACTCTATGTCTTAATACATAATTAGCAATGGCTTGTACGTCTTCTATGTCTGGAGAGTACTTTCCACTAATCGCAGCATGGCATTTAGCTCCGAGAACCAAGTATTGTGATGCCCTAGGACCAGCTCCCCATGAAATATAATTGTTGACACTTTCTGTGGCTCTTTCTGTCTGAGGTCTGGTCTTAGTAGCGAGAGATA
>CAZFJO010000509.1:0-2290 GCA_964518915.1 uncultured Saprospiraceae bacterium | reverse complement strand
TAAAAATCCTGAAGGGAGAACGATGGCATGCATGTTATACTTTTCGTGTTTATCACAATGAGGTTTTTTAATAACATGTGTGATGGGTTTTCTCGATGATGGTTTTACAGGAAGAATAAATGAATTTCTATGAGTTGCATGAAATTTAATCATATCTTTTCTAATCGCTTCGATTCTTCTGTGGAATTATGGATAACTATGCATTAGATTTATGCCATACAGCATGCAGTTGCGATTAGAAAAATACAAATGATATGACATTAACGAAAAAGATATTTATATGCTCAGGGGTATGTTTACTGGTAGGATTTCTTTCGGGATTCGCGACTTCAAGTGGCATAGACTCTTGGTACACGACATTAAACAAACCAAGTTTTAATCCGCCTAATTGGATCTTCGCTCCAGTGTGGACGGTGCTTTATATCATGATGGGAATTTCTATTGCATTGGTCTGGCAGGCTGCTACGGAAGGCAGAGAGATCGGAGCAAGCATCCGTATTTTTTGTGTCCATCTTGTTCTCAATGGAATGTGGTCTATCGTTTTCTTTGGGATTAAAGTACCTATTTATGCCTTGGTGATTATAGTCGTGTTGTGGTTGATGATAAGCTACATGGTTATACGGTTTCATAAGATAGACCAGAAGGCTTCATATGTATTGATTCCCTACCTTATGTGGGTGTCATTCGCAACAGCGCTCAACTACTACATTGTAGTATTAAACTAAGACTTGTGAACTCTTCCTTCTGCGAAGATCTTAAAATTAGTTAAGAATTTTTCACTGGTTTTCTTCATGTGCTTTTTCATAAGCGGCGCAAGAAACTTAAGAAATCCGTTGAATACAATCTCTGTATGTATCGTCCATAAGGTCACGTTATCTTCTTTAGATTCGAACCAGTTTTTATTATATGTTGTCGTAGTCTTAGAATAATAAGTAGCTGCGAAGTAATCTGGAAGTCGGTTTTCGGTAATTTTTTCGACCAGCTCGATGACGCCTTTTCCTTCGTTATAGACAAGCTTGGTTTCTGCGCCTACTTCTCCAGGTACTCCAGATATAAAGGTCACAGATTCTAAAGTAGGTTGCCACCTCTTTAAGTTGTCTGCATTGTCAAATGCTTTTATCACCGCCTCTAACGATTTGTTTATTTCAATTGAGATTTCGTACTTCATAGGCATAAATTATGGAGCGTCAAGATAAGATATTTGCAGCAGCATAACTTAAAATATGAAGAAGTTAAAATTCAGTCTCTGACTTACTTGATTTTAAAATCATCCAGTTCATTGAAGTCGACCAGTTCATACTCTGGACTAGCATCTAATTGTTGCTTAAGAATAGGTATATGCCCTCCTCCAAATAGAATTAGAATACGGTCGTCAGAATCGGTCTCAATATTTTGAATGTTTTTAATGATCCTCAGATTTCTACTGTACCAGTTCAATAAAAACCATCCGTCCATGCCATTGTAATCTGTAGTCTGATCACTCAATACATAATGACCGTGTGAGCGCTTGATAGACTGAGTGGAGTTCATGTCTTTAAAATATTCAAGCAAGGTATACTTGTACGCTAACTCATCTTGTAAATCATACCATTCCCAGTACCGCTTATCTATAGGGTTGTCGGTTTCTGGCCCCTCCTCGAAGTAATCTCCCAGTAATTGCTGAAAACAAAGACTGTCTGCAGATCGTGCTAGATCATAGGATAGCCCATGAGCATCGACTCCATAAATGGTGTCCAGGCCTAGGGCATCGACAAGTTTTATACCGATCTGATGGCTTTCACTTCGGCCTAGATTGGCTTCCCCTTTTTTCCATTTTCGCATTCTATTCATCAGGTAACCCGTGTTGCGTCCTGCCTCGATCATGATCTTAGTCGGTTGAAATTGCTTGAGATAAAGATTGAGTTCATCTACTTCACGTTGCCTTAGGGGGGATAATATATCTAGTTTGTTTTCATCTGAAGTCTTATGGGCGTCTTGGCCAGGATAACCAAAATGAAAACTGCCTACTAAGAGTACCTTAGGGACTTCAGTATCTCCGATGAGAACATCATCAGGATTATGAAGCTGAGCGTCTATCGTCAATGGAGTGAAAGCAAGGATAATAAAAGGAATCAATCTATACATAATGTTTATGATTTATATCTAATCCAAATATTGCGTAATGAATCATTGATACCAATTAGAATCTGTGATCGTTGATTTTTTCTCGCTAAACACTTTAAGACTGCTGGAACTGAATTTCACCGATGTAATAAGTCGGTTCACAGATCTTACTTGTAATATGCTATGC
>CAZFJO010000508.1:0-2291 GCA_964518915.1 uncultured Saprospiraceae bacterium | reverse complement strand
GAAATTCCTACAGGCCCTCCCTTGAATTTTTCAATGATGGTGCTCAATATTTTATTGTCCATTTCATCTAGGCCTCCTTCATCTACGTTAAGCGCTCTCAATCCATACTGAGCTATCTGAGGTGTAATGGTTCCATTCCCTTTAATCTGAGCGAAATCCCGGACCCTACGCAAGAGCGCATTGGCGATACGAGGGGTTCCTCTAGATCTTCTTGCAATTTCAAGAGCACCTTGTGTTTCTATAGGGATTTCTAGAATACCAGCACTCCGAAATAAGATGCCTTGCAGTATCTCTGTGGTGTAATAATCTAGGTGGCATGTAATTCCGAATCTTGCCCGCATAGGTGCGGTAAGTAATCCCATCCGAGTCGTAGCTCCCACGAGGGTAAACGGAGCCAGAGAAAGCTGGACGCTTCTTGCATTAGGGCCCGTATCAATCATGATATCTATCCGGTAGTCTTCCATAGCAGAATAGAGGTATTCTTCTACTACATTGTTAAGTCTATGGATTTCATCGATAAACAATACATCCCCTTCTTCTAGGTTGGTCAATAATCCTGCTAGGTCGCCAGGTTTTTCTAAAACCGGCCCTGAAGTCAACTTCAAGTTGGTTCCTAACTCATTCGCTACAATGAAAGACAAGGTTGTTTTCCCCAGACCTGGAGGTCCATGTAGCAGAACATGGTCAAGCGCCTCATTTCTAAGCTTTGCGGCTTGTATAAAAACCTTGAGATTGTCTACTATCCGTTGCTGACCTTTAAAGTCATCAAGATCTGTTGGTCGTAAGGCTTTTTCTACTTGCCTTTCTTCTATCGGTATATTTTCTCCTTGCGGATCGAGATGTGGATTCAATAAATATCGCTTTTCTTGTCTGCAAGATACACATTATATATTTTTATATACCATCGATTATGTAACTGTCTTTTGGATAAGTTAGAGAATATAGACTGAACACATGGTTGAAAAAAACCATAATGTGTATCTTGCAGCATCCAAAATTTAAAAGCCCATGTTTTCACTATTAGTTATGCCAGATTTCGGGGATCCAGCTATGTGGATGAGTCTACTCACCTTGACATTCTTAGAAATAGTTTTAGGAGTTGATAATATCATCTTCATATCTATTGCTTCAAGTAAGTTGCCTCCAGAAGAGCAGAAAAAAGCAACCAATATAGGACTTGTGCTAGCTATGGCACTAAGGATCGTGTTGTTATTGGGGATTTCTGTTCTGATTGCTATGAAAGCTCCCTGGATTTCCTTTGATGCATTCGGGTTTAAAGCAGGATTTTCTGGACAGGCTATTATCCTTGTTTTAGGAGGGATATTCTTATTGTATAAAAGTGTATCTGAGATCCATCATAAACTAGAGGGAGATGATCATCAAGCAGGTGGAAAAGGAAAGAAAGTTTCTTTATCTTCTGCAATTGTCCAGATCACCATAATTAATATTGTATTTTCATTCGACTCCATATTGACTGCAGTAGGAATGACGAATAACCTTCAGGGAGCGCTACTCATTATGATTGTGGCTGTCGTATTCTCTGTAATCATCATGATGTTGTTCGCTGTGCCTGTAGGGAGGTTTGTAAATAAGCACCCAACTATACAGATGCTAGGACTTGCTTTTCTGATATTGATCGGATTTATGTTAATCATAGAAGGGGCGCACTTAGCCCACATGAGCGTATTTGGATCAGAAGTAGGTGCCGTTCCTAAAGGTTACTTATATTTTGCCATCGCATTTTCTTTATTGGTTGAGTTTCTCAATATGCGCTTGCGCAAAGGGAAGAAGCCAGTGACCTTAAATACGATAAATGAAGAAGCAAAAGAAGAAGGTCTACTAGAATGATAAGAACCATTCTGCTATTCGTTTTCGTTTCAATTCTGAGTACATGCAAGAATAAGCCTATACCGGCTTCCTATTATTCTATCGTTGGAAATACGATGGGAACAACCTATGCGATTACCTATATGGGATATAGCCCAGATCGAGTTCAAGCGGAAATTGATTCTATACTTGTAGCATTCGATTATTCATTATCAACCTATAATAAGAAGAGTAGAATTACAGCGTTTAATAATTCTGAGAAAGGAATAAAAATGTCTCTAAATGAAGACGCCCATTTTCTTAGGATGCTTAAAGAATCTTCCTTGTTATATGAAACGACGGAAGGTGCTTTTGATCCATCAATCTATCCATTGTATCGTTTTTATGGTTTCGGTGGGGGAGATTTAACGCGTTCATTGGTTCCTGATCTAACTAAGATTGATTCAATTATGCAGTTCATAGGA
>CAZFJO010000507.1:0-2293 GCA_964518915.1 uncultured Saprospiraceae bacterium | reverse complement strand
GTAATAACCTATCCTGTTACTTTTATCATTTTTATATTTGCTTCATATAGATGGCATAATGGAGAAAAAATAAAAAAGATCGATCCTTTATTTTTCGTTATAAACATCATGGGATTAATTCTCGGCTATTCGCTTGTCTGGTTAGGGTTTAGCTTGTTCGGCGGTGCTCAAGATGCATTGATATTTCACACCGTATCTGTATCATTCGGTTTATCGCTCGGGGCAAATGCCAGTAATGCCCTCAAGTACGAAGAGACGTGGTTGTCCTGGTGCATCTACAACGTATTGAATCTGATTAAAAACATTGCCCTTGCCAATATTGCCAATGTAGTAAAATACATTTTCTACTTATTCAACGCAATCATTACTTTACTAGACTGGAAATGGAACGGCGATAACGAATTGGTCGCTTTAAACTAAAAAGAGATCCAGACAAGTCTAGATCTCTACAGATACTTATGAAGATAAGTTTAAGGGAAAGGAAGTGAAAGTTTCCTTCCACTTCCTTTCCCACAATATCGCTAATTTTTTGATAACTAGTAGTATATTAACTACTTATTAGTGCTATCCTTTAAGCTGCTATCAACGAACTAAATTACAAAATGAAGAAAGCAATCCTGAGATCCATCCTTGTTCTACTGGTTATTTTACTTGTCCTTGCAGTCATATATCGTCAGAATCTCTCTAGAGTTTATCATACCATCCATCTTTTCGATGAGGATGTTATTGTTCAGAACTTCCAGGACATAGAAGAAACCTACAATGCTTCATCTATTGCCGCAGCTACTGATAAATGGATTCTACCGACAAGAAAGACCTATGACCTCCCGGAGTCATTTATAGATAAAGACACAACCTGGAAGGTTGAAGACTATCTTGATTTTACAAGAACAGAAGGATTGTTGGTTATTCATAGAGACACCATAGTATTAGAAGAATATTCTTTAGGGCTAGAAGAAGATGAATCTCATGTATCTTGGTCGATGGCTAAGTCTTTTCTATCAGCTATGATAGGGATAGCTGTGGAGGAAGGGAAAATAGATATTCAGAAAACGGTGACCGACTACATTCCTTCTTTCGCAGGGACAGGATATGAAGGCGTGAAAATTGAAGATCTATTGCACATGAGTTCTGGTGTAAAGTTCAATGAAGATTATGGTGACTTCAATTCAGATATCAATCGATTCGGTAGAACTTTCTCCTGGGGCTCTTCCCTTGAAAACTTCTGCAAGTCCTTAAAAAACAACAAAGAACCAGGAACATTTAACCACTATGTAAGTATAGATACACAAGTTCTCGGGCATGTTTTAAGGAAGGTTATAGGTAGGTCTATCACAGAATATACGCAAGAAAAACTATGGGACCCCATCGGCATGGAACACGATGGCCAGTGGATAACAGACAATTCCGGTATGGAGATGGTTCTCGGCGGGTTAAATGCGACATTGAGAGATTACGCTAAGCTAGGCTTGGTCTATCTGCATAATGGAAAAGCAAGAGGGAAGCAAGTTGTTCCCGAATCATGGGTAGCAGAAAGTATCCATCCGAAATATAGTCACTTGAAAGCGGGGAATAATCCGGCTTCCACCAATCCATACGGATACGGTTATCAGTGGTGGAGACCAGATGCCACTACCCCAGCCTTCTTTGCTGCGGGAATCTATAATCAATACGTATATGTAGACATGGAAGCACAAGTTGTAATTGCTAAGTTGTCTGCTAATCATCGATACAAACAAGAGGGCCATAAGACTAAGGCGACCCATATGAATCTACTTAATCGCATAGCTCAAGATTTTTATCCTACTAATTAAGCGCTTTTTTATAGGCAGACAAACAACGTTCTCGAGCCATTTTATGATCCACTATTGGTTCAGGATAGTCATCCGTACCGTATTCTGGTACATATTTTTTAATATAGATCCGATCCTTGTCAAATTTTTTCATCTGAGATTCAGGGTTAAATATCCGAAAGTATGGCGCCGCATCTGTACCACACCCTGCAGCCCACTGCCATCCTCCTGAATTACTGGCTAAGTCATAATCTAACAACTTCTCTGCGAAGTACCGTTCACCCCATCGCCAATCTATCAGTAAGTGCTTCGTCAGGAAACTAGCAACTACCATACGCACCCTATTGTGCATATGACCCGTCTGGTTAAGTTCTCTCATCCCAGCATCAACCATAGGGTACCCAGTTTTCCCTTCGCACCAAGCCTTGAAATCGTCTTCATCATTAATATATTCAATCCGCTCATACTTCTCCCTGAATGAATGATCCTCAACCCTAGGA
>CAZFJO010000506.1:0-2297 GCA_964518915.1 uncultured Saprospiraceae bacterium | reverse complement strand
GAGAACAGATTAACGGTGTTCAGCACCTAAGGAGAGAATTAGGAGAAGAAGAATCTATTGAAGTAGATGATGTGCCTCGACCTACAGATCGATTTTTTAACGTTTCCATGTTCTTCCAAGATTACTTACCGATGAATAATAAATTTAGGATGAACCTCAACTTGACGGTAGGTTCTGGACTACCATTCGGGATACAAGACAACAATACGGTGTTTAGAAATACCTTTAGATATAAGCCTTATCATCGAGTTGACATAGGGTTCGGGTATCAGTTATGGGATTCTAAAAAAGACAATAAACGTAGATCTAATCCATTTTCATTTACACGAAACAGTTGGATTGCATTGGAGGTTTTCAACCTTTTGGATGTTGCTAATGTTGCTAGTAATACCTGGATTAAGGCGATTGATAATAGACAATACGCAATTTCTAATTTTCTTACTTCGCGCAGACTTAACTTAAGATTGCGTATAGAACTATAATCATTTGTATTTTTGCGGAAGCTAAGCTATAAAAATGAGTAAAAAAGGAAGGGTTCTGGTTGCCATGAGTGGCGGTATCGATAGTACAGTAGCTGCTATGATGTTGCATGAAGAAGGGTATGAAGTTGTAGGGATTACAATGAAAACCTGGGACTATGCCAGTAGTGGTGGTAGTAAAAAAGAGACTGGGTGTTGTAGCCTAGATTCGATTAATGATGCAAGAGAGGTTGCCGTGCATATGGGTTTCCATCATTTTATCATCGATATAAGAGATGAGTTCGGTGATTATGTGATCGATAATTTCGTGGAGGAATATATGGCTGGGCGTACGCCTAATCCTTGTGTATTATGCAATACACATATAAAATGGAGTGCACTATTAAAAAGAGCCGATGCGATGGATTGCGAATTTATAGCTACAGGTCATTATGCAGTAATTAATGAGCATGCTGGACGCAAGTATATAAGTAAAGGAAAAGATGATCGCAAAGATCAGTCATACGTTTTATGGGGCTTAAGCCAGGAATGCTTGGAAAGAAGTCAGTTTCCACTAGGTAATTATACCAAGGATGAAATCCGTAAAATGGCATACGATTGGGGACATGAAGCGCTGTCTAAGAAAGCGGAGAGTTATGAAATATGTTTTGTCCCAGATAACGATTATAGAGGATTTCTAAAAAGGCGGGTTCCTGATCTCGAAACGATGGTCGGGAAGGGTAGTTTCAGAGATGTCAGCGGTAAGAAAATAGGGGAGCACAATGGTTATCCTTTTTTCACCATCGGTCAGCGAAAAGGATTGGGGATTGCTCTAGGAAAGCCAGCTTATGTAACTGAGATTATTCCAGAAGAAAATGTTGTAGTTCTCGGAGATGTTGCGGATCTCATGAAGAATGGAATGACAGTATACAAGCTTAATAGTATGAAGTATCCTACGATTCCATCTATGGAATCGGTAACCCAGATTAGATATAACGACTCAGGCAGTATGAGTATGCTGAAGCCTATAGACGATAATGAAGTGGCAGTAGAATTCTACTCGCATGTCCGTGGAGTTGCTCCAGGCCAATCTGCTGTCTTCTACGAAGGAGATGATGTAATAGGAGGCGGTATAATTAAAGGAAGTCTATAAAGTTAATTGGGTGCTGGTCCTCTGAAATCACCGTGAATTGAAATAACATTAAGAAAAAGTAATACGTTAGGATAATAAAATAAGAATGAAGAATTTTTCTACCATACTAAGTCTATTGTCGCTCATTTTTATCTTCTCTTGTGGGAATGAAACCATTGAAGTATCAGGAGAACCTGTAGGAAGAACCTTCTTCCCACTGGAGGTAGGCAGTGAGTGGATCTATCAAGTAGATTCCATAATATATGATGAAAGCCAAGGTACGATTGATACTTTACGAGGCTTTATCAGGGAAGTTATTGAAGACCAATTAAGCGATGGGTCGTTTCGTATCGAAAGATACTTTAGTCGATCCTTATCGCTGGACTGGGACATTACAGATGTATGGTCTGCTCGATACGATGGTACCAAGGCCATCAGAAATGAAGAGAACTTATCTTTTATAAAACTGGTTTTTCCGCCTAGTTTAAATGTCGAATGGGATGGTAATTCTCTCTTCGACGAAAATGTATTTATCCAAGTTGCCGGAGAACCGATACAGCCGTATAAATTCTGGGATTATAATATCTCCGCTGTGGATGGTACGTATTCCTTAGGCAATACCGAATTAACAGATGTAGTTACCGTATCTCATGTCAACAATAGAGATGTAGAAAACCCCAATCTAGTTGAAAGAAGAGTGTCTCTGG
>CAZFJO010000505.1:0-2299 GCA_964518915.1 uncultured Saprospiraceae bacterium | reverse complement strand
TTATAAAAGCTGCCGGTTGCTCCATTGTTGTGGAATTGATGAGATCTGGGAAATCGCCGGAAGAAGCTTGCAAGGAAGTAGTCAACAGGATTATGGATAGAAACAAAAACATGGATAACATTCAAGTCTGCTTTCTGGCCCTAAATAAAGATGGAGAAGTCGGATCTTATGGTGCTTATAGTGGTTTCAATTATGCTTTGAAATCATCTACCAAGGCAGAATTGATTAAGGCTCCTTACTTTATAAAATTGTAGCTATTCTTCTTTTACTTCGATTTCAGTCAGAAAAGAAAGTGGTTTTCCGTCCTTACTTATCCCTTGTAGATCCGCTTGTAGGGTTGTATTGCGATCCGTCGTATAAAACTCAACTATAAGTTTTTCTCCAGTATAGTTGATTGACGGTTCCCACAATACGGTACTCCTATAATCTGGCTTATTGTGCCGAGCATCTGGAGTTGAATAGTCTGGAGAATAGAATTCTCTGGCTCTATAAAATCCAGGATGATCTATCGAGAACAGGCCTTCTACTTTTTTAATCTTAGATCTACCTCCTCGACCTTGCTTCGTATAGATAGCGATGACACCATTAGCTCCTTCTTCTCCATAAACGGCCGTTTTAGATAATCCTTTTAAAACGTCGATAAAGTCGATCTGGTCGGCTGAAAGAGAATTGGCCGTAACATTGCTCACTTTAAACCCATCAAGCAGAACCAACGCTGGACCAGGAAGATTGATACTGCTTATTCCACGCATTATAACTTCTTGAGCCCCTTCAGAACCCCTTATTTCAATTCCAGGAACACGGGTCCTCAATATCTGAAAGATAGAATAGTATGCAGGAATGACACCTAAAGAATCAAGCTTAAGCCGACTGTCTGGATCAGAATACAACATTCCTTTTTCTTTCCGTAGTTTCTTCTCTTCTGTAATCTTACTCGACTTAATGGTTACTTCATCTAGATCCACAGAGAATGAAGTAGCGTAAAAACTATCTAGTCTTTCTCTTTCTCTCCCCATGAGAAAGATTTCTTCCTCATCCAGTAAGAAGTTACTATACCTATGCTTAGGTTTCTGCAGTTCTGGTTTCTCTACTTGAGCAATTGTAATGTTTTTCTTCTTCCCTTTCTTAACCTTATCTTTTCCGTCGGAGGAAGGTTGAAACAAGACAGTTGTAGAATCATACAATTCTAAATCTTGTAAGTAGAAAGCTCCCTCACTATCTGTAACCGCAGACAGAACCTCTTGTCTTTCCCCCATAATCGTAATGATTAACGGCACCTCTTTCTTCGTCTTAACCTCGCCGGATATATCGAACCCTCGTTTAGGCGGAAAAGTAACATCAACATCTTTTTCATCTATAATAGAAGGCCATGAAAATCTTCGCCAGCCTCTAGTCATGAGTTCTATGTCGAGATAATAATTGCTTTTACGATCTCCTGAAAGAGCTCCGGCCACCTGTGCTATATGATTTTCTAAATCACTATTAATCATCAAGTACCCTTCTATATTCTCTTCCTCTTGCTTGTCGTACGTCTGATACTTATCTGTTATGGATAAGGATAGGTCTGCATTCTTGACTGAAGCGTCTAGGCTTATCTCAAGAATGGCTTTCTGCCGCTTCCTATAATAGGCATGCTGAAATGAAGCATCTATCATTTCATCTTCAGAACTACAATAGATCAATCTCTCTGCATATGGCCTGTCTTTCTTATCGAAGAGTGTAATGTGTGCTATGCCTGCTTCTAAACTGTCTTTAGGTATTTTATACAAGCCTCCCGTTTCTTCTCCGACAGGAATATAGAATGCAGGGATCCCTCTTGTATGCCCTACTAAGGTTGCACCCTCAGTAGAATAATCTTCTGATGTATTTATTGAAATCAGTACATGCTTAGGGTGCATGTTGTCGATCGACATTACTGCACCTTTCTTGAGGACTGGAATTTCAAGTTCATCCTCTCTCGGCACTCCATCGATTAAAAGCTGATAATCCGCATTTTCTTGAGGCGCAAATTGAAATAAGTATTTTCCTTGATATTCCACAGAAGGCTTATGCACCAGATCCCTTTTCATATCCTTAATAGAAATTCTATCCATTCCTATCTCTTCATTTCCTCCTACCACTTCAAGAATCATTTTAGATATCACCCCATGAACAAGGTGTCCCCCTTCAGGGTAAAGCTTAAATGTTTCCGTATTCTCGACTTGTGACACATCGGATTCTTCTTTATTAGAAGCAAGACTGATATGCTTGACATAAAGAAAGTCTTCTGAAAAATTAAGCATATAATCTGTATATGCTC
>CAZFJO010000504.1:0-2300 GCA_964518915.1 uncultured Saprospiraceae bacterium | reverse complement strand
GAGTATGGCCTTGAAATTTCAAACTAAATATTCTCATAAGATATGATGCCCAAGCATGTATTATTGGTGTTGGTAGTGTTATTGCTAGGAAGTAACCAGGATAGACAACAAGGCGTTACGCGCATGATGAATGTGGATGAAGGTTTAAGCCTGCAGTATAATAAGAAAGAGGGGACAGTTATTTTTAGAACGAAAGAAGATAACCGCATGGTGAACTATAGCTTTCGGAAATTTCAAAAACAATTGAATGTATCAGATGGTGATACGCTTAAGCTAGATAGAACAGGCCTTTATTCTATAGTAGGGAATTCTGAAGAAGAAAGGGTGGATATCGATTTTCAGAACCATGAAGGTGTTTTGATTAATTATAGCTACAGTCCACCATCGGCACCGTATGGTGAGTCTGAAACGACATACCTCAATGATGCTATTCTTGGATCTAGAAATGAAAACGATGGAAACTGGATCGGATGGAAAAATCAAGACGTAACGGTAACCATGGATTTTCCAGATTTCACCTCTCTTTCTGGTGCGAAATTTAGGTACAGAGACGATCTAGATAAAGACATCTTTCCGCCTGCCAGTTATTCACTCTACGGCACTACACGGTATAAAGAAGATATTTTACTTGCCCAGAAAACGATACAAGCGGTGGGGTATCCGATAGCCGTAGAAGAAGCTCCCTTGATAGGGTCATTCAAGAGTCTGAAGTTGGTTGTACATCATTATAAGCGACCTGAAAATGAATCTTGGTTGTTTATGGATGAAATAATCTTAACTAAATATTGATTTAAAATTTCATTAAGTTGTCTTCTAGTAGAAGCAGATTCGGTATATCTGCGTTGTAATGGGAGAATCTTTATCACCCTTATTCACTTAAGTCAAGAAATTGAAAAAGATTGACAAGCTCATAGTAAGCAGTTTTTGGTCGCCGTATCTTGCTTCCTTTCTCATAGCAGAGTTTGTCTTAGTGATTCAATTCATGTGGAAGTATGTGGATGATTTTCTGGGTAAGTCTTTCCCCATTCTTACCCTGTTTGAATTGGTGTTTTACTTTGCGATAACAATTATTCCTATGGCCATTCCGCTGGCCATATTGATCGCTTCCATTATGGTATTCGGAAATTTATCAGAGCGGTATGAACTGTCGAGTCTTAAGTCAGCGGGGGTATCCTTGATAAGAATAATGAGGTATGCGATTATAATCGCTGTATGTACATCTGCTTTTTCATATGTAACTTCTAATTTTTTAGAACCTGCGGCTAAGTTTGAGTTTTACTCAATTTTTAGATCTATTCAGAAACAGAAACCAGCCTTGTCACTCGATGAAGGCATCTTTAATAAAGACTTTAAAGATTATGTGATCCGGATAGGAGAGAAGGGAGCGGATGGCAAGACGATAAAGGATGTGATGATTTACGATCACACGAGTATCGATCGGCGAATAGTTAATGTGATTACAGCTAAGGATGGCACCATGTACAGTACCGATGATGGTTTCATAATGGAATTAAGAGACGGCTATCAATATAAAGAGCTGACACCTAAGCCTAAGAAAGGAAAGAAAAACACCAAGACCAATCCGCTGATGAGGACAGAATTCAAGGCGATAACCAAGGTGTTTGACTTATCGCAGTTCGAGTTAGACGATGACCTTAACCTAGGTTCTAGAAACAAACATGAGATGCTCAATAGGAATCAACTTCTGGGGGAAATTGATACCCTGAAGGTTAAGATCGCTGCTAATGGGGATAAACTTGCTTATAACTACGCTGGCTTCGTCAATGGAATCGACGTTCCTAATCGCATCAAGAAAGAACGTAAGTTAAAACATGAGGAACCTGTTGATGATAAATCGCTGAGCCAGAAGATGCTTGAGTCTAAAATTAAAAAGACAGTTAGTCGTAAAAAGATTGCCCCAAGTAGTAATAAAACAGTAAAGCCAGTAATAAAGGCAGCTCCATCTGCTTATGGATTAAAATTGAAAAACGAAGAAGGCATCGATTCTTCTACATCTTTCTATGATGCGATTGATCCGGTCCGTCAGGTGGATGTCCTTGAAGCAGGAATGAAGGAATGCAAGGCCTTCAATACTTCTTACACTCAGGTCAATAGTGGTAACTTTAGTTATAACAGGCAGATCAATCTCTATTCTCTGAAGCTGCACCAGAAATTTAGTTGGGCCATGATCTGCATCGTATTTTTATTTATTGGCGCACCACTGGGTTCTATCATTAGAAAAGGGGGATATGGTTATCCACTTCTTATCAGCATTATATTTTATGTCGTCTTTGTTATCA
>CAZFJO010000503.1:0-2300 GCA_964518915.1 uncultured Saprospiraceae bacterium | reverse complement strand
GTACTTGGAGGAGCAGTAGTGATATTAGCGGTGGGATTAGAAATGACTGAAACAGGAACTGTTCTCATAGAAGAAACACATCCATTAGCAGATTCACATCTTACATAATAATTTCTTGAAGAATTTAAATTCGGAGTCGAAAAAGTGCTTCCACTTCCTAGAAGAGTATTACCATTAGAATCATTGTACCATCGTAGCGTACCACTGCATCCGGAAGCGGATAAGAGTGCACTATTTCCTGCACATATAGAAA
Organism: uncultured Saprospiraceae bacterium; assembly: GCA_964518915.1. Lineage (GTDB taxonomy): Bacteria > Bacteroidota > Bacteroidia > Chitinophagales > Saprospiraceae > JABDLO01. The sequence continues at coordinate 2,047 of CAZFJO010000503.1, read as the reverse complement.
CACCAGAAGCATTGGGTGTAGATGGGTTTCCAATTACAACAAACCCATACGTATCAGTAGCGGTACAACCGTTTTCTGTTGCACTTACTGTTATACTATAATTTCCAGGCGTAGAAGGAGCCGTAAAACATACAGTAGAACCACAATTATTAGAGCAACTGTAACCAAAATTAGATGTATACGTATAAGAATAAGCTAGTCTAGTTTGTCCAGATCCTCCACCTGTATTGGCACTGACACATACTTGCTGGCCGGCACAATAAGGTCCTGGAGAACCTGATGGCCCTAGTGAAACAGAACAACACCCAGATGAAGAAGTTCCCACAGTAGCAACTAAGTTTTCAGTACAACCTTGAGAACCATCGAACACTTGAAAAATATAAGTATCTGGACACACGTTGGTATACGTACGAATTGCGACTCCACCTACATTTGAATTAGTAGCAGAGCTTGAAGGAGGAGGATTTACTGAGGTTATGAGTCCACCCTCATGAGTAATAACAATGGTACCTGTGCAGGGAGATGGACAACTAGAAGTGGTATTGCTGACATAGAGTGTTGTAGGACAGGCCATTTCAGAATGGACGACACTAAAGTTATCCAGAAAGCCATAGTCGTTTACTTTTTTCAACAAAGGCAATTCAACCTTTTTATTAGGCCACATAAAGGATACAGAAAAGAATAACCCTGTTAGAAGTAGTATCGAGTATAATTTATTCAATTTCATATGTATCACTTTTAAGGCCTGGGTGATCAATGTTGTGATCACTTTTAATGTTAATTCGCTTCGAGCATGACAACTTCTGTCATAGGAGACCGCTGACCATTAATCAGTTTAGCTCTCATTTTATATTGGTAAACTTGGGAGTTCTTAATAAACTTTAAAGGCATGGAATAATGAGACAAGCCTTCATTTTGCCCTTTCTCTAGATCTGCAATACCATCTCCTTTCACAATCTTATGAACCTTCCATTGTCCTCCGTCAACGGATCTATAAATTATATATTGAGACACCACATCAGAAGGAAAATACTTCCACTGAGCTTCATATCTATTGCTATTCTCGTTGAATATACGAAACTCTTCGATATTTAATGTTAGACCTTCATCCCACAATCGACCCGTCATTTCATTGCTGTAACTGACTTGTCCATTTTCATCTTCTGCAGTAGTTTTATAGGTGTAATCAACATTTGGCTTTAAGCCTAAAGAATCTGTGTAAGTAAACATTCTAAGTCTTGCAGTATCAATGTATACACTGATCCATTCCTCCTCTCCTATTGCCTTCCTATATACAACATGCTTAATGGCATCACTATCTGGGCTTCTCGCTATGGTTACATCGATAGACTTTCTATCTTCTTTTACTTCTCGAACTCTAGGTGGAGATGGAGGCTTTATGTCCAGTAACTTAACGGTACAACTTTCTGATTTCAATGAATTATTCGTCTTGTGGTCAAGTGCCATTATTTTAAAGTAGAGCGCTTCTCCATTTCGTTTAAGATTCGTCTCAAATGAGTAAGAGGTTTCTTCTAGGATATAGGTAGTAAGATCCGTATAGCCATCGTCTTCATTATAAGAAGAAAATATTCGATACCCTTCTAGATCTTCTTCTGTATTCGCCTGCCAGTCAAGGGTTATGATTCCGAGGGCTGTATCTTTTACACAGATTAACCCTTGCGGTTGTGTAGGAGGTGTAACGTCTTCCAGCTGGACAAGTCTTTTTATGGATTCATATCTCTTTCCGTTTAGGTCTATCATATCTACCTTATAGTATCCATCTTTAAGTGGACTTTCGTCAAATGTCACGCGGGTTTCAGGAGGAAACATTTCATTATGAATAGGAAGAAAATACCCATTATATTCTCTTGAACGAGAAACCACAAATCCCTTAATCTTGTCATTATTATTTTCATCAAATTGCCAACCTAGCATCAATCTTCCTTTTTCAATTTCAGATGTAATTCTCAAGAAAGGGGCAGAAAGCTCTATCGCTTCAACCCCACTCCCAGATATGACTTCCGAGTATGGACCTTCGAATCCAAAT
>CAZFJO010000502.1:0-2301 GCA_964518915.1 uncultured Saprospiraceae bacterium | reverse complement strand
GCCTATTATGGCAAATAGACGGTAATGGTCTGTCAACACCTTCTTATCTATTTGGTACGATTCATATGATAGATAAAAACGCATTCTTCTGGCCCAAAGGGACACTTTCTGCATTAGATGCTGCTGAGAAAGTTGTTTTTGAGATAGACTTAGATGATATGTTTGATATGGGTAAGGCGATGGGCTTGATGACTAAAGCCTTTATGAATGATGGCAAAACACTTAAGGACTTCTACAGTCCAGAAGATTATAATCTTGTCAAAGCACACTTTGAAGATATGGGTATCCCATTTTTCATGATGCAAAAGATGAAGCCGATGTTCTTGACCGTATTCGCTTCTGGTGATATTAAACCTGGAGAAGGTCTCAGTGGAGAAGGTGATATCAAATCTTATGAGATGGAATTATATTCAATTGCTCAAGAATCTAAAAAAGATGTTTCTGGTCTTGAGACAATAGATTATCAGATTTCTGTATTTGATTCTATCCCGTATCAAGAACAGGCGGATATGCTTCTGCAGACGATAAAGACATCTGATGTAGAAGATGATTCATTTAAGCAGATGATAGAAATGTACACGACACAAGATATCAATTTGATGGTGTCTTCTATGAGTGAGGAAGAAGGAATAAGTGGAAATGAAGATGTGTTACTCTATAACAGAAATAGAAACTGGATTCCAATTATGTCAGAGAAAATGAAGTCAGAATCTACTTTTTTTGCAGTAGGTGCTGGTCACCTTGCAGGTAAGGAAGGTGTACTCGATTTATTAAAAAGGCAAGGATATAAACTGACTCCTTTGAGTAATGCGAAAGGATAGGGTAAGTGCTATCTAAAAAGAAAGTAAAAACATAAAACGGAAAATATCTACTAAGATGTCTTCCGTTTTTTTTATTGATAGTCAAACTTCCTACAGCTTAACTCAAAGTGGATTCACGAAAACCAACTTATTCACTTACTATTTGCGATAAGCATTAATTCTTCTCTTTAAGAAAAGCAGTTATCTCAGAAGGTTCTTTTCGATTACGATAATCTGCGTCTAAGAATGAGTAGATAATTTTACCATTCTGATTTATGACATATGTTGCTGCTAATGGGAGCTCGTTAGACTTGTCACCATTATGTTCGTTGAGTTGAAATCCTTCATTGTACATGCCAGCGACTTCTTCATTGAGTTGGAAAACGATGCCGTATTCCTTTGCGATTTTATTTCCCAAATCACTAAGTACTTCAAATTTTAGATTATTTTTTTCTGCAGTTGTAATAGACTGATCTGGAAGTTCAGGTGTCAATGCAATTAAGTTAGCACCATCGGTTGTAAAATTAGGAAGTTCGTTCTGTAGTTCTTGTAATGTAAAGTTACAGTAGGGACACCAGCCTCCTCGGTACCAAGTTAATACAACATTACCTTTCTTAAGATAGTCTCCTAATGATACAGGTTTGCCTAAAGCATTGTTGAGGGTGAAGTCAGGTGCTTGATCACCGACTTGTTTGGCTGTTCTAGTTATACCACTACTTTCTACAAGTTCTATGCCTTCTCGATAAGCTCTCTTTTTATTCTCGTCCGAATTGTTTAGAAATCTTGCCTTTTTCTCTTCTAATCTTGCTTTAAGTAGAGCATTATTGTTAGTCATCATTTCTTTTGTTTTGTATCCTTATTACTAGATGTATCAGAACCAGGAATGTTTTTCAGTTGATATTTTTTTAGGATATTACTTAATGAGATGACACCATTATCTCTGATAGTGTCATCTCAATAAGTATATTTTTAAATATGTAGTTTAGAACTACTTACTCCAAGCAAAATCTTGGAATGCTGAGTCAACCTGTGTCTTGGCGACATGATTAGTATAATTACTCATAATCTTCTGAGAGTAACCTACTAGGATGTCTAAGTATTGAGCATTTGAATAACCTGCTTCAAAGAAGGCTTTCATCTGACTCTCTGATACATATCCTTTATCTCTTATAACCGCTAATGTCATTGTTCTTAATGCCTCTAATTTAGCATCTGCCAATGGAGTCTCATTACGAAGTGCTTCAGTAATACCTGCATCTACCTTCATACTATGAGCTATTCCTGTATGGGCAGGGACGCAGTAATGACATTTGTTTTCAACATTAATGGTTTGCCATACTACCGTTAATTCTTCGGCATTGAAAGAAGTTTTTGTTGAGAATGTATCATGGATGGTTTTGTAAGCTTCTAACATTGCAGGCGACTCCGCCATGACACCATGTAGATTAGGTAACATACCAAATCCCTTAACAGATGCTTCTAGCATAGGCTTAGATTGCTC
>CAZFJO010000501.1:0-2302 GCA_964518915.1 uncultured Saprospiraceae bacterium | reverse complement strand
ATTTCTTTAATCTACCTTAATAGACTTAGCAATCTCTGCATTTATCTCTAAGGTACTATCGCCTTTCCGCACCAGTACATGATCTTTATGGATGCTATCGATGTATAGCTTGGTACTGGGAAGGATTCCCATTTCCCATAGATCACTTTCTACTGATTCATCCATCTGATTTTTAGAGACCGTAACAACCGACTTAGGTTTCTGATAAAGCAAGGTGTTTTTTATGTTGGATTTTTCCGGAATCGGAGAACCATGCGGATCTTGTTTAGGGAAGCCTAATTTAGCATCTACCTCGTCAAGAATATCTTCATCTAACCAGTGTTCAAGACGATCTGCTTCATCATGAATCTGTCCCTCTCCTAATCCCATGGTTTCAACTTGGTAGGATTCCCATAATCGGTGCGCGCGTACTAGTTTCTCTGCCCCGTTTACACCCTTAGCTGTCAAGTAAAAACGTCCTCCTGACTCCGACAGCAATCCATCTAAAATCAGATCCTTATTAAGTGCGTTGACCTTCCTTAATGAGAGACCTAAATATTGTGCAATAGCTGTTGCTAGTGCTCCTTCTTCTGACGGTTTCTTCTTATGAATAAATCTCAATATGTCTTCTCTCGCAATTTTATTTTCTTGCTTCTTTCTATTAATAAAAGAAAACACGAAGCCTTTCTTAGGAGAAAATACAGCTGTCAGAAAATATATCGTTGCTGCTACAATTACCATTGCTGGCCCAGGAGTTGTATCTACAAGAATAGATATAATCATTCCAAGTACAGAAGAAACCAGTCCTATTATTGCGGCAATAGCAAGCACTACTTTTAACCTATCTGAGATTAATAGAGCAGTTGCCGCAGGCGTAATCAGCATGGCGACAACTAGAATAACCCCCACTGTACTCATAGCAGAAACAACGGCGAATGATAATAGAAGCATAAGGAAGTAATGAACAGCTTTCACTGAAATCCCCATCGTAGAAGCTATGGTCGGCTGGAAGGTAGTTATGAATAGATATCTGTACAATAAAACAATGCTTATAAGTGTATACACCATAACCATAAAAATCAACAGCACGTCTTCATTAGAAACAGCGAAAATACTTCCAAACAGGAAGTCCTTCAGATCAAGATGAGCTCCACCACCACTTGTGTGAAGACTAGAAATCCCCATAACCCCGATAGAAAACATTGTTGTAAAAACGATACCTATTGCTGCATCATTTTTAGTAGCTACATTCTGTTGTATCCAGGTAATTAAGTATGCTGTTATCAATCCAGCAATTACAGAGCCTACGAAGAACCCTAGGGTTGAATATCCCACAACTAGAAAAGCTACATATACACCCGGCAATATAGAATGGGAAAGCGCGTCTCCGATCATAGACATGTGACGCAATACAATAAAACATCCTATCATCCCACACATAACCCCAACCATCGATGAGGCTAGGATTGCTCTGATGGCCCAGGGATTGCTCAATGTCTCGAAAAGCTCCATAAATTAGAACAAAGATAACAATTGTTTTAGTTTCTGTTAAAAGTATTTTTAGACTTATCTAAACTTCTGTCATCTCACTTATAATCCCTTCTTTCATGGCATAAGGAGAAACATGGATTTCCTGGATGGAAAGATTATCTAGCACATACTTAATCAAGTAAAAAGCGGCGGGGATTAATTGTACTCTCTGTGGAGGAATCGCTTTGATTTGTTTCCTTAATTCATATGGCAATCCAGACACCTTTTCGTGTAGATCATAAAAAATAGACTTACTCAATCTGGTTACTTTATCGCCATCCTTCTGGTAGGATATCATGTCTCTTAGCACGTCGAATGTACCAGATGCCCCTGTAAGGGAAAACACGTCAATTGATGCGCATTTCATCAGCAATGGGCTCAGTTCCTTATGAAGGTATTGCAATAAGCTATCTACTTCTTCCGCTTTTATAGGGTCATGACTGATATGGGCATTATACAATATGGAAACACCGGCCTTAAAGCTTCTTTTCCATAAAATTTTCTTGAAATCATGAAGAATAAATTCCGTACTTCCACCTCCTATATCCATTATAAGGTCAAGTCCTCCTGACCTCCTTTCAAGCAAGAGTGTTCCCTTAAATATTAATTCTGCTTCTCTATCTCCTGATATGATTTCTGGATAGATCTCGTATTCATTATTAATCCGCTCTAGCAATACTCCTCCATTAGATGCCCTCCTGAATCCTTCAGTAGCTACGGCGATTACCTTTTCGACCTTAAACTCAGAAATCATTCTTCTGAATGTTTCCATCGAGGAGAAAATCCGAACTAT
>CAZFJO010000500.1:0-2314 GCA_964518915.1 uncultured Saprospiraceae bacterium | reverse complement strand
CTGAATACCATACAAGTAGGAGAAGATATCGATCAGGCAGGTGTAATGTATTATACCTTAAAGTCTGGCAATCAGATTGCTACTAAGAAGATGGTTAAAATAAGATAACATAAACCTATCTCATAGACCAATTAAGAGCCGGCTCGTCAGAGTCGGCTCTTTTTTGTTTTAGATATGTAGTTCTTTTTTTATACCCTGATAGATATAGAAGAAACCACCCATAAAAAAAGGCCCCACAAGGAGGCCTTTCATTTCTTTTCTTAAGAAGACTTGTTAAGTCTGCATTCTCTAATCAAATGATTGATTTTCTACAGAGGCTTTTTCTACAAGCTCCTTATACTCTTCTGGAGTAAGTCCATCGAGACAGTAATCTATGGGGTTGACAGCCTTACCATTGATTCTTACTTCATAGTGAAGATGAGGAGCAGTTGATGTTCCTGTACTTCCTACTTCACCTATTTTATGTCCTCTAGATACCTTCTGTCCTTTCTTGACGAAGACCTTTTCCATATGGGCATATAATGTTGTGTAACCGAATCCATGATCTATGATAACATTGACTCCATAGCCCGTCTTTCTTTTTTCGACTCTAGATACAACGCCACTTCCTGTCGCTTGAATGGCTGTTCCACGAGGAGCTGTAAAATCTATTCCTTTGTGGAATTTTTTTACTTTATGTACAGGGTGCAATCTGATTCCATAGCCGGATAAATTCCTCATCTTTCTTTTAAGGGCATCTTCCTGAACAGGCTTGATGGATGGGATCGCTGCAATTCTTTTTTCTTTTTTCAAGGCCATTGCATAAAGCGTATCAAGAGACTTCTCTTGTAACTCCATCTTTCTTTTAAGCTTATCTACTTTAGACAATGACTCTACAATCATATCTCCAGACTCAGCATACTTGTTAACGGTAACATATCTCTCCGCTCCACCTACACCACCATTCCATATGGCATCATCAAGTGGGTCTATACCGAATATCATTCTATGTACTTCTGAATCCTTATTGTGTAGTTTTTCTAAGTCTTGTGATAAGACTTCTACATTTTCACCGATGGTAGCATAGTGATACTCCATCTGTTTTACTTCTTTCTCTAGTGCTTTCTGTCTCGGGGATGGGAAAAAAGAGTCGCTGAGCAGAAACAATATCAACCCAGTGAATAGAACAGTAGATAAGAAACCAGCAGATCGGAAAACCTTAACTTTTATAGGTGTCTTATACTCTTCGTATTGGAGGGTTTTTTCGTTATAGGTGTATTTTTTATTAGCCATTATCAGATTAGAAAGCCGGAAAAATATCCAACAATCGGTGTTTTTGGTTATTAAAATCGGTAAATCAGACGAATGAGCAGTTGTAGTCAAAAATAGAGTGAGACTTTAATTCACATCGCTTAGACAGAATGTAATACTATGAAAACGTGTGATTTTCAGTCAATCTCGTATGATAGAAATTAACTACTTTTGCGTCTAATTTTGTAATACGGGTGTCAGGGATTAATTGACTTGACAAAACTAGTTCATGAAATCCAGATTACAAAATAATTGACGATGGTATTATCAATTATCTTATATGATTTATTTTAATTGATAATTACTTGATAACCATGTAGATGGAAGTCATATATTTTTTAATTTAATATATTTATTATAATTGATTCTAGAATTGCAATCTTACTTACATTTAGAATTGGGAGTGATTCGAGAATAAATTCAGGGAAAACATTTTAAAAGAGGCATGAGATCAAGCGAAATTAGACAACAGTTCTTCGAGTTTTTCAGAGAAAAACAGCATAAAATAGTTCCTTCTGCACCGATTGTGGTAAAGAACGATCCTACATTGATGTTTACCAATGCGGGTATGAATCAATTCAAAGATTTTTTCTTAGGAACTAAAACTCCGGAAGTCACGAGAATTGCCGATACACAGAAGTGTCTCCGTGTGTCAGGCAAGCACAATGACTTAGAAGAGGTAGGAAGGGATTCGTACCATCATACCATGTTTGAGATGTTGGGTAATTGGTCTTTTGGTGACTATTTTAAAAAAGAGGCGATATCCTGGGCTTGGGAGTTTTTGACGGAACGCATGGGAATAGAGAAAGAAGATTTGTATGCTTCCGTATTCGCCGGTGATGAAATAGAAGGATTGGAAAAGGACAATGAGGCGGATCTTTTATGGAGGGCATATTTGCCGGAAGAGCGCATCCTAGCTTTCGATAAAAAAGATAATTTCTGGGAAATGGGAGAAACCGGTCCTTGTGGTCCATATTAACCAAGTCTCGACCTGGCACTTCCTTTTTTTCTTCTGGAGAACGGA
>CAZFJO010000499.1:0-2335 GCA_964518915.1 uncultured Saprospiraceae bacterium | reverse complement strand
CCCACGGCCCTCGGTACCACAAACCGATGCTCTAACCAACTGAGCTACAACCACCATTTATCGATTCTAAAAAATCGAATGCAAATTTAGAATTTGGTTCTTAATATTCCAATACTTCGACAGATTTATTCTGTAGGATCTGCCTTTAATTCGAATTCTCTAGTAACCGGATTATTAGGAGCATCTACTAGGCTGCCATCACTCTTTAATAATGAGAGAGTTATCTTATTGGTACCCATAGGAAGTCCCTCTATATAATATGGCTGCCAGGTATCTATATCGTGCTTTTCTCCATTGATGTCTGCTGAAACGTGGTAGTCGCTTCCTAAGTCAGCATTGACTAAGAAGAAGTCAAGCATTACTTTATCGGTGTTTTTCTTTCCTACATAAGTGCCTTTAGGCCTTGAGTAAAAGATAGCAGCGTCATCTATGCTTTCTGAAGAAGCAATTGAATTGTCCTTGACCGTAATCTTCTGAGCAATGCTGGCACCAGCAGACTTGATAGATTCATGGTAAGACCTGGATATAAAAGCCAGCATATTGTAATCTCCGTCTGCCATCTCATGATCGAAATCATCCGTATACTTGGCTATGTATGGATTGTCATCAATAATAAGGTGGATATGCTGTCCCTTAGCACTATTGGCGCACATCTTACTATCTACATCTGTAGACTGTGCCCCTAATTCGTAACCGCCCCCACTAACTTCGAAATCCATTTTTCCTTCAGAATAACTGGATAGGGACAAGGTTGCTCCTTCGAATTCTACAGAAGAGGAGAAGGGAGATAAAGTATATTTTGACTCCACTTTTGATTCTGAAGTAGGTGCTTCTTTTTCGGATTTAACATCCACGGATTGCTTGCATGAAGCGATTGCAATTAGGGCTATGGTAAGATAAATGATTCTCATGATAGTAAACATTAAGATTTTATTATATTTGTAATCTAGTTATGGGATGTAAAATAAAGATATTCCATCAACTTCCTTGGATTATTTTGCGGTTCTTTCTTGAACAGTATTTGGGATAAAGCTAAAATGGAGACTAACGATTCGGAATTCCTCCGATTACTTTCCACGGATGGAGACAAAGCAATGAGATACCTCTATGACGAGTATTACACTTCTATGTGTTACGCGGTATATAGGGTATTGCCTGATCGCAACGCTGCAGAAGATATCGTTCAAGAGGTTTTTTTAGAAGTATGGAATAAAAGAGAGAAGCTTAATGTTACCTCTTCTCTGAAATCTTACCTGCGTAGAGCCTGTGTTAATAGGACACTTAATCATATTAGGAATAAAAAGATTAAATTTGAAGAAGAAGAGACTGCTTCCGTGATTCCTGATGATGGCATAAGAGCCCAGAGAAGTATGGAGGTAGATGAGTTGAAAACGGAAATAAGATCGGCTATTGATGAATTACCAGAGAAATGTCGCATCGTGTTTTCTATGAGTAGGTATGAAGAGATGTCTTATAAGGAGATAGCGGAAAAACTTGAAATTTCAATAAAAACCGTTGAGAATCAGATAAGTAAGGCCCTTAAATACTTGAGAAATGCCTTATCAGAATATGCAGAATAAAAAAAAATGAAGAAAAAGAACATATATATAGGGGGGGAAGGGCAGAAACCGTGTCATTATTAACGAAGGAGTTTTTCAATGCGTCAATTAAAGTACATATCACTAATTCACAAAGAGCTGACTGGAGTAATTACTTCAGAAGAAAACAGACTGCTCGATGATTGGCTAAAGAGCGACTCTAGTAATCTGTCGATTTATGAAGATACAGTAGCAATTTGGGAAGCCTCGAATTCTTATCAGCCTGATTTTCAGCCTGATGTTGATTTTGCATTCCAAAAATTCGTAGATAGGAAAAATAGTGAACAAGGAAACACCACTCAGATAATTAGAATGAAACCTAAGTATTTCTTGAGAGGTATTGCAGCTGCCATTGTATTCTTGATATCAGCTCTAGTGATATGGAATAATTCTTCTGATCAGATAATAACCGCCGATGGAGGGAGAACACTAGTTTCTCTTGATGATGGGACGGATGTCTGGTTAGATAAAGGTTCTTCTATTAAGGTCCACAATAATTTTGGATCTGATAATAGAACCATTGACTTAGAAGGAGAAGCATATTTTGATGTAAAAAGAAATGAAGCGCTTCCTTTCGAGATTAACACTGAAAATTTTCAAGTAACCGTTTTAGGAACTGCTTTTAATGTTAGATCAGATGGTGATCATACGGTTGCAGTTCAGCGCGGTAAAGTAAGGGTGTTTAACGGTGATGAGCCAGTAATATTGACTAAAGGTCAGAAAGCAACCCTTAATAG
>CAZFJO010000498.1:0-2368 GCA_964518915.1 uncultured Saprospiraceae bacterium | reverse complement strand
ATCTTCGACAACGATCCAGAAGATCAGGTTACTTTTCTGGCACTGCAAGCGCCCTTACAAGATCAGACTCCTTATTTCATAAGGTTAGGCGGATTGAGTAGCTGTCCGCCGGAGGAGGCACTAACCCTAAACCAAGATAACTCACCATTATTGATTGATGATCCTGGGATTGCAGTGGTAGTCCCTAATGATGATGGAGAGTCGGGTGCCACATCTTTTCCTCCACCGAGATACGATGTGGATCCTGCGGAAGCGGCGGTATTTGAGGTGATGCTAAGCAATGCTACAGGGCCGACAGGACTCACCAGAAGTGCCCAAGTATTCCTTGATCTTGAAAGCAACCCATTCGGAGCCATTATCAAGCTGGGGGGCAGTAATCTGAACATTGTTTCTCCAGTTTTCAGTATTCCTGCGGGAGGATCGATCACACAATTCCTTACCGTTGAAAGGCCTAGCAGCGGACCGTTCTATAATTTCGAAGGATTGAGAATAGGCATAAAACCTTCTTGCGGAGGAAAGGCTAAGTACATAACACTGGATGTCTTTTTCGAAACGCCGTGTAGTCCAGTATCGATCACTGAGCCATTCGATGGGTTGGTAGTACAGAGGATCGATGCGACTCAAGACCGTGAGATCATTCCTTACGAAGTAAGAGATTTTCAAGCAGACAATGAAAACCTACAATACGTCCAGTTGCAATACAAGCGACTAGGTACAGGATCTGACTGGCAGAATGTACCTGGAGGCAGAATAGAGCGACAGACACTTGCTGATTTTATTGAGGGATTCCCTATAAGCCAGGATCCTTTCTATCCGTTCCAGTGGGACATCACAGATGACTATAGTTTGTATCCAGATGGTCAATATAAAGTGCGCGCCTTAGCTTTCTGTGGCGAAAGTGGAAGGCAGTTCAGTAATGAGAAGGAGATCACCTTATCTCGATCTGCTAATCTTTTCAGTGGTTTTCCTGAACCTGCTGATGGCCTATGGACACCAGGTGATGAAATATCCGCAACTTATTCTTCCGATATAGATTGTGGATTACTGAGTGTACTGACTGACGAGGAGTTGCAAGAATACGTGACCCTTATAGATCTGGAGAATATGATGCCGGTTCCATTTACCATACAATGCCAGAACAATAAGTTGACATTAATCCCATCATTAGGGATGGAAAATTATGATGGGCATACACTTAGATTTACCCTAAGTAAGATTGAAAACATTATTGGGGATCTAGCTGAAGATATTGTGTGGGAATTCGACGTTGTGACTCAATTGGTTGATTGGAAAGAAGAAGTGGTAGAAGTCACTTTATTCGAGGGAGAAATGAAAACCATTTCTACGGCTTTATTCAATACTTTAGGTGGAGTCGTGTCTAATCTTTCTATCTCTGGCACGCAGCCGTGGCTCAGCGTCAATCCGTCGTCTGGATTCACAGTCAATGGTGCAGAAGAATTAGTGGATCTGACATTTGACGGAAGTCAGATTATAGGTTCAGACACAACAATGCTTAATCTTAATGGTATGACAGGAAGAACACCTACGATAAAAGTGATCATCCATGTTCTGGAAGCAGTTACTATTCCAGAAGTAGGCAGCTATTCTGACTCCATGGAACTTGTCCTCAACTGGAGCTTCTTCTCCTTGCTTCAATCGAGTACCGATGTCAATGATGTTATCCAAGTATATAAAGATGGACAGATGAGAGGCTTCGCATATATAGAAGAACAAGGCAATTTTTACTTTGCTCGGATTAAAGTATATGGCAACGTAGAAGATGAAGACAGCCCGCTCGATTTCGTAATATGGAACGCCGATCAGGCACAAGCGTACTCCCCTATATCCAATACGGATATTAATTTTAAGTCCGGAACAGTGAGGGGAGTACTTACCAATCCTGACATCCTACTAGTGGACGACGATGAATTCGAGTTTATGAAAAGGATTTATGTTGATAGCACCAATGTCTCTGGGATTAAGGATGGAAAATCGTGGCAGACTGCTTTTACCGACTTGCAGGATGCACTAGATATTGCTGTGGATCTAGATACCATCTGGATGGCTGAAGGGACTTACTTCCCATCCCTGTCAGATAGAGAAGTTAGCTTTAAGATGGGTGCACGTATTTCTATATTCGGTGGATTTCAGAATACCATGACCGACCCTGCACAACGGACAGGAAGTGATGAGACCATCTTATCCGGTAACATAGGCGTCAAGGCAACATCTTCTGATAACGCTTTCCAGGTGGTATCCTCTTCTGGAGGTGAAGTAGTCATAGATGGCATTACGATTTCAGAAGGTAGAGCGGATGGTTTCGGCGCTTTCGCAAATGGCAGTTGTCTCTCGAATTCAGGTGCACTGC
>CAZFJO010000497.1:0-2374 GCA_964518915.1 uncultured Saprospiraceae bacterium | reverse complement strand
TCAAATACTTACACATAGAATTAAAATTAATATATCACTCACTCCCTTTCCGTCAAGAACACCTTTTGTGCAACCGAATTCGCTTCAGTTGAAATGGCTATAATAAACATCCCCGTCTGTAAGTTATCATAAGGAACGGATATTATCCTTTCACCGAATAGCGATGGAAAAAAGGACTGATTATATATTGTTCTGCCGGATACGTCCATTAGTTGGACATAGTGGTTATCGTTGCTATTGGTTACATAACGGATGGTTAACTGATCTCCTGATTTTTCAATTTTAGAAATGGACAATGGATTCTGTTCTTGGGAACAAAATACATTGAGTGCTCTTAATGCGCCGAAAAGATTTAGTCTACCCCCTGTACTTGATCTCCCTGATAAGGTAGATTTATTATCGGTTCCTTGCAGTATGGCATTTTTAATCACTATGGATGCCTGGCTCGGGTTAGACTTGACTAGGTCATTAAAATCAAGACAATCTGTAGTGTATAGCAAGGCAACAGCGCCTGCCACATGAGGTGCGGATGCAGAAGTGCCTGTAAAGCCCTTATATGTGCTGTTACTGGATGATGTAAGTATAGATTGTCCAGGTGCACTTAAATCTACATGAATCTCACTATAACCCGATAAACTCCATAGATCTTCTTCGTCTGATTTATTGACAACAAGCATATATTCACTGGGGCAGAGAGAAGGCATATCTCCTCGGTTGTCTATAAACTCATTGTTGTTGGTTGCGGCAATGATACTAAGTATGCCGACGGAACCCATCATATCATATACTGCGCACCACGCCGGATGATCCTCCGCAAATGCATTATTCAGGCCTGCAGAGAAATTCATAACGACAACATTGATCCCTTCTGCACCGTCTGTATCTAACCATTTCTTCTTTAAATTGTATAAGTATTCGCTTGCCTCTATTATACGTGCCTCAGAATTGATATTGCTTATAGGGTATATCTGAGTTTCCCATAGAATTCCAGAAGTCCCGATACCATTGTCAGCCTTAGCGCCTATAATTCCCGATACTGAAGTTCCGTGGTTCATAACAGAATGAAAATCATTTCCTGTCCTTAAATTCAGTCCGCGATAATCATCTATATACCCATTGTCATCATCGTCTCGTCCATTATTAGGTATTTCTCCTGGGTTAAAAGTGTAGACATCTACTAAATCTTCATGCTCAAGATCAAATCCATCATCCATAATTGCAACCACAGGTGCTTGATCACCGGAAACAATTCCAGTAGTTTCTTCCCAAGCAATAAAAGCACCTATCTTTTCAAGTGCGTATTGAGAAGCTACAAACTCATCATTAGGAGTTTTTCTAGACTCCACTAAACTATTTCTCTGTACTTGAACACCTAGTTCCTCCCATTCTTTCTGAAGACTTTCAAAATTTAATGAGGAAGCAAAAGAAAATTCATAAATACCTAAAGTCGGGGATAGCGGTCTTAAATTGATATTGCTGCTTGATCGACTTGAATTCATCGATTTCATTCCTTTCTGAATTAAATTATAATCCCCAGTAAGAAGCATACTGCCTTCCTGATATCCCTGTGATTGCGCGGGAATGCTTGTAAGAAGAAATAATATGGTATATAGCAGAAATCTCATAATTAGGTAGACAAGCTACTGTTAAAGCCTTTAAAATAATCAATTGCTATCAAATATCTGGAGCCATACCACGAAAACATTTCTCCATCTACAAGAATAGTACGTGTCTGTGGTAAGTTAACAGAAAACTCATTAATATGTTTTTCTTTAAATGGAAATGGTTCTGAAGATAGAAGGACGAAGTCAGGGTTTCTCTCTTTAAGTTCTGTGAACGACACTTCAGGATACCGTATCTTATCAGAAAACACGTTTTCTAACCCACACGCTGCAAGCGTATTGTGTATAAAAGTATCTGATCCAATAGTCATCCATGGATTTTTCCAGATAAGGTAAGCCACTTTGTACGTATTAAGCGGTTTATAGGCAGACTTCGCAGATCGGATAGCCTTTACTAGATTCTGGGCATTACCCACTTCTCCGATAATCCTTCCCATAGTCTCAATTCCTTTTATCATACTGTTGTAATCGGAAATTTCTGAAACCCATACAGGATATCGTTCTGCGAGTTTTTCTATATCTTCTTTTCTATTTTCTTCTTTATTCGCAATGATGAGGTCAGGCTTGAGGCTATGGATTCGATCGATATTGGGGGTTTTTGTACCACCGACCTGAGTGACCTTCTTGACAGTTGAAGGATGGATGCAGAATCGAGTGCGTCCTACTATTGTCTCTTTTTCAGAAATATACTCAACGGTTTCTGTCAACGATGGAACGAGTGAAACTATTCGCAGTGGCAAGTGATTAAGAGG
>CAZFJO010000496.1:1226-2390 GCA_964518915.1 uncultured Saprospiraceae bacterium | reverse complement strand
ATAAATCACCTTAAGGGTATTCCCTAGAATCACCTATGATTCTGATCTTGAGTAAGATAGCACAGCAATTTTATGTACATTTGTGTAGCCCCATCTATCTATTATTCAGCTTATTATGTTAAAATACGTTTTTAGTTTCGTGGCATTTCTATTAGGTGGAGTACTTCTTCAAGCCCAGGTCTGGAAGCCCTTAGAGATGCATGGTGGCGGCAAGGTGACTGGCATCATTTTTCATCCATCAGATCCAGACATTATCTATAACCGAACCGATGTTGCTGGATTAAACGTTTCTACAGATAGAGGCTATACATGGCGCAGTCTTACGCTTAATGTTCCGAAGGATAACCCGCACAATTTCACCACCAGAAACCTGGCTATTGATCCCAGTAATCCTGAGATTATGTATTACTCAAGTGGGAATGCACCGAGTGGGACCGGGTCAAGTATATTTCGTTCTATCGATGCGGGTGAGAACTGGACAAGGATCGGAAATCCAGTTCAATTCAGTGGTAATGGAGAACTCAGATGGGGAGACGAAACCCTCATCGTACATCCTCAGAATCCTAGTCATCTATATGTAGGAGGGCAACCTTCCTTCAGCGGAGGTAGCTGGCAAGGTAACGGAGGATTTTATTTTTCCTTAGATTCAGGAACATCATGGACAGAGTTGCACAACAACATATTTTCTAATTGCTGGATAACTAAAATAGATTTTCATCCCGTTGATAAAAATCTAATCTATATCTCTGCCATGTCAGAAGTACAGAGTGGTGTTTCAAGTTCTAATCAAGGCCTGTGGGAATTCAATATACTAGATGGCACAATTGTTCAGATGAGAACAGATGATGTCGTCGACTTTGAGTTTGATGCAATAACACATAAGATTATTGTTAGCCGCAGTACGGGTATAAATATATACAATCCGGCGGACGATACCTGGTCAGCAACGGTGCAACCATTCGGATATGACTATGGGTACTACATCGAAGCACACCCTTCACAGAGTGGTCGATGGTACTTCGGTGCTTATAATGGATTCAACAATAGTGGCCTTCTAGAGACTGTCGATGGTGGAGTGAATTACAACTTCTCTAAGTATACAGCTGGAGAAAACATTAAGAAACTTTTCTTCCCCCCTTACTCAGAAAACAATGTCAAGGTAGG
>CAZFJO010000496.1:0-1126 GCA_964518915.1 uncultured Saprospiraceae bacterium | reverse complement strand
TGTTTAGAGAATGGGAATCCATAGACAGATTGTTACGAGACGACAACGACATCTTTTACGTCTATAAAGGAAATCAATTGTTTAAGCGGGCATGGAACGAAACAACATGGACGGAAATCAACAACCCTAGTGGATCAAGTATCGATCATGTCAAACTTGACAAAACTACTCCAGGCAAATTATATATGACCACAAGCTCTGATGTAATATGGATCTATGACAATGGAACCTGGTCATCCATCCCCTCTGGTACAACCGTAAGTCAACTCATCGCCGTTTCTCCTAACGGCACGATGGCTGTGATGGAAAAACTCTGGGTCAATGGACAACGCACTCAGAAATTATTTCTGAAATCTCCCGGAGGAAACTGGGCACCACTGAGCTTTGAGGGTTTCGGAGGCACTATG
The DNA here is from genome assembly GCA_964518915.1 of uncultured Saprospiraceae bacterium. Classification (GTDB taxonomy): domain Bacteria; phylum Bacteroidota; class Bacteroidia; order Chitinophagales; family Saprospiraceae; genus JABDLO01. The sequence goes on along the minus strand of CAZFJO010000496.1, from coordinate 719 downwards.
AAAAACATGATGTTTATAGATGACCTGCGACTGATCGGAACCAGCAATGGACAAGGAGCTAATATTTTAAATCTTGACGAAAATATCAATTGTGAATCTCCGTGGGGACTATATTCAGGTCAAGTTTCTGATGAAGCTGCTACCCTATTCTGGAATTCCAATACATCTGGAAATTTCAATCTAGCTTACCGAGAAAAAGGAACAGCTTCCTGGACAGTAATAAGCAATATATCGCCTCCATATTCTATGTCAGGGTTAACACCATGTACAGATTATGAAGTTAAAGTATCAGCTATGTGTGGAGGAACAGAAAGCAATGAAATTGAAACATCCTTCTCGACACTTGCTTCAAGCATCTATTGTGCTTCTGCTCCACAATCTACCTGGCGGTACTGGATTGATCAAGTTGTTATCGATGACGATGTCATGACTTCACAATGGAATGGTGGATACCATGACTGGTCTTGCGAGAGAACCCATATTATAGAGGCAGGGGATATTATAGATATCAGTGTGAGTCCAGGATACTTAGACGATGTCAAGAACGTACTCTGGTATGGATGGATCGATTACAACCAGAATGGAATCTGGGAATCATCAGAACAAGTTATCAATACGACTACTCCATCTACTGCTATACAGAATTTTTCAATAACCACACCCATAGATTTAGATCCTGGTCTCATGAAGATGCGCATCGTCATGCATCGCTGGTGGAC
>CAZFJO010000495.1:0-2390 GCA_964518915.1 uncultured Saprospiraceae bacterium | reverse complement strand
ACAATTTTTCAAATCGTTCCAGAGAAAGATCAGACAATTCTTTATTTCCATCTTTAAGGTATAACTCTGAATAGATGTTGGCCCCTTGGATATAGAGTAAGTCAGAAACAGGAATTATTTTTAGCCGCCCTTGTTTTTTAATAACTATCTTTTTTACATCGGGTCTATTGCTATCCAGTCTATGAAAAGCTTTGGCAAGCCGGTCTTTAGTAAACGGCTTAGGAACGAAGTCGACGACACCATACTCGTAAGCATCTATGGCCTTGTCCCTGTAGGCAGAGACGATGATCGTATCGAATGTTTCCGCAGCTAGGGATTGCAGTATTTCGAAACCATCGTTTCCAGATAGATTCAGATCTAGAAAAAGTAAGTCGATCTTATGGTGGTTGATATAATCTAGTGCTTCCGTTAAACGCTCTTTCTGGACAAGAGAAGAAATCTTATCTCCAGCTATTTCTTTTAGCAAGCGCTCGATGCGATTAGCAATGCTTTTTTCGTCTTCTACGATTAATATTTTCATCGAGAGTTAAGATATGAAAATGAATGAGATTAATAATTCAAGTCATCACTTATCCTCTTCTCTGTAACCCCAGCTTATAAAAAACGCAATTTTTAGTAACCATTAATTTTTAAAGAAGTAATATTATGTATACATAATATTACTAAAACCACCATTCATGAAAACAACACTCTACACACTATTCCTACTAGCAACGACACACCTGGTGTCTGCACAGATTCCTCAAGCGGCAGAAGTCGATAAAATATTCGAAGCATGGGATAATGAAAACAGTCCAGGCTGTGCGCTGGGAATCTTTCAGGATGGAAAAATAATATATGCCAGAGGGTACGGGCAGGCTAACCTAGAATATGGTATTCCTAATTCTCCGACCAGCGTATTTAGAATTGCATCTACTTCTAAGCAGTTTACTGCAGCATGTATCGTATTGTTGTCACAACAGAATAAGCTGTCCTTATCAGATCCACTTTCTAAGTATTATCCCGGTTTTCCAGATTATGCTCAGAACATAACCATCACACATTTACTCAATCATACCAGTGGTGTAAGAGACTATCTGGTTTTATCGAGCATAGCAGGACTTGAAGACATGGACCATTATGACGATGACCAAGTAGAAAAGTGGTTGGAAAACCAAGAAGAGTTGAACTTCGACCCTGGATCAGAATACTTATACAGCAATTCTGGATATTGGTTGCTGGGTCAGATAGTTGAGAAGGCTTCAGGTAAGAACATGAGGGACTATGCGCAAGAAGAAATCTTCAAGCCGCTCGGAATGAACAACACCCACTTCCATAACAATCATCGTGAAGTAGTACCGAACAGAGCTTCTGGTTATTACCCGGACGGCCAAGGTGGGAACATAATCTTACAGACGACCTTAGAGATGATCGGCGATGGTGGCATCTATACGACGATAGAAGATATGAAAATATGGGATGACCAATATTTCTCTCAGACCATTTTAAACAAAGGTTTCTGGGATACGATGACTAAAAGAGGTGTCCTTAATAATGGGGAAGAAATAGATTATGCAGCGGGTCTGGGGATAGGAAGTTATCATGGATTGAAAACCATAGACCATGGTGGTGCATTCGTGGGGTATAGAGCACAATACCTTAAATTCCCTGAGAAAAAATTCTCTGTAGTCATCCTGGCTAATAGGGGAGACGCCAGCCCAGAACGCATGTCTTATCAAGTTGCAGACATCTTCCTTTCAGATCAGTATGCAGAAGAAGAACCGGTAGAAGAAGAGGCAATAGCAGCGCCAGAACCGATAGAGTTATCCAAGGATAAATTAGAAGCTTTCTGTGGCGATTACTGGAATGAAGCATCTTCTTACTCAAGAAGAATTTACTTGAAAGAAGGCAACCTTTTTTATTACCGAAACTCATATTCTGAAACTAAGTTGATTCCCATCTCAGAGAATTCATTTCTTATGGAAGGAGTAGGAAGTAATATCAATGTGAGATTCGAAACGAAGAATGGTAAGGCAGATAAAATGATCTTCGTAGATAGTGGCAATGAAGTTGCTACATCAGATTATTATGAAGTTGTGGAACCAGATAAAACAATGTTGTCTTCCCTTCAAGGAGAATATTATAGTAAAGAACTGGACAGTGAGATTTCGTTAAAATATGAAGAAGGCAATCTGCTTGCTTTTATGAAAGGAAACGCTAAAGGCCCCATGACCTATGTAAAGGATAACATGTTTAGTATAGGGGGAATGTTGGTGGTTTTTTCTGACACGGAGACCGGTGTGTTTAGGGTCAATGCTGGTAGAGTGAAAAATTTAAAGTTTGAAAAAAAGGGTTGATAGGATCTAGACCATAATTTTTATGTGCCGATCTAAAAAACAATAAAGCCGGAA
>CAZFJO010000494.1:0-2391 GCA_964518915.1 uncultured Saprospiraceae bacterium | reverse complement strand
TATGGAAACAAAACAACGGTGAATTCCCCAGGAAAATCCGGCCTTGTATCGTTAATCAATACTGTGTCTAACCCTACTTCCTTGTCGTAGTGAGATTTTATTCCCTCAACGACTCCTTCTTTTAATTTCTTATAAATCTCTAGCATTCCATGCTTTTTAATCAGTGCACAAAGATAGGCATCTTATACGGTAGAAAACACCTTTATCACTATAATTAATAGGGGTATGAATTAATGAAGAAGAGCACACAACGCCCTGTGTGGATGACAACACGCACAACATTGCCATCCTATTACAAGCAATGGAATAATATTATGCTTATCGCAAATTAAACACGATTGATTTTCTATTGAAAAAAAGAAAATATGGTTGTCCCATAATTTCTAGATTCGACGTAACGTGGGTGTTGCGAAAAATCATGATCGGGGTTGTGCTCTAGAACGAACAATCCATCCTCCAATAAGAGGTTATGCGAGAATAAAACATCTGGAATGGTATCTAGGGTTTTTAATGGATAAGGTGGTCCGGCGAATATATAGGAAAACTGCCTAGGTGTATCTTTCATAAACCTGAACACATCCATTTTATGGATCTTAAGGTTTTCTTCTATTCCGAGTTCAGCGCTTAATTTTTTCACGAAAGCAACACATCCACCGAACTTATCAACGTAAGTAACGTCGGTGCAACCTCTACTGATAAATTCGTAACTGTGGTTACCTGTTCCACCAAACAAGTCAAGCATACTTGTCTGCGAGAAATCTATTCTATTCTGAAGTATATTGAATAAGCCTTCCTTAGAAAAATCGGTTGTAGGTCTGGTGGGCCAGTTCTTAGCTGGTGGTGTAAATCGTCGACCCTTAAATCTCCCGCTTATTATGCGCATCGAGCCATAAATAAATCAAAATAAATGTGATGAGGTTTCGATTCCGTAGAGGAAATGCTCATTAAGCTTGACTCTAAAAACGCCATATTGCCACAATAATCAGTCAATAGATTGTATAAGCTGCTGTCAGGCATAATCTTTCCAGAAAGAAATATTTTCTGGTCTTTCGGATCTAATTCACATTCTTGCAATACGGCTTGGATAAAATATAAATAATCCTTTTCTCCTGCACATGTATACTGGTTGTAAAATCGGAGTCCATCTTTATTGCTTACAGAGATGTACATTTTTTCAGCACCGAAATGCACCATAACCTTATCTCGGGTAAAGGGAAATTGTTGATTCGCCATAATGGTTGAAATATGACAGAATCTGATGGTTGAATCCGCAGCTGCTTTTTCATGCCAATCTCTAGACATCATAAAATGCGAACATGCAGATTGGTCCATTAATTTTTCTGAGTACCTGACTGCATGAGGCAGATCCTTTATAAATTGATTGACAATGGATTTATCAGACCATGATTTAGGCAGGTGTATTGCCTTATTCGTGGACACAATAACCTTAGATTTAAAGCCTCTGTCCAGTATTCCGAATCCATCCAATAGTGATTCAGGGTCGTCTTCCACTACTTCTGCTTTGAGAAGTCGATGGTTGTCGTCCCATATTCCTACGAAATACGATTGATTTTCAATGACAATTGTTAAATGACTCGTATAGTAGTTAATGTCGCCGTGATCAACATTAATACTGGTCACTCCCAATTACCAGTTAGATTAGGCTTGGACATATCGCCAAACTTAAGAAGATTGTTAGGATCATAACGGCTATCGTACTTAGCAAAAGCCTCATCACCGAATCTACCCATAAAGGTCTTCCATCTTGTTCCTACTTGCACTACATGCGTCAGGGCACTTTCATAAGTGATGGTATCCGCAGATATATCGAATTGTTCTCCTCCAGAATAAGGAATGAATCGAAGAGAATCTAAATTAATCTTCATAGCTGTAATGGTATCAATAGCCGCAGAGTAGGTTACTGTTCTTATCACCTTGTCCATGTTTTCAGGATCATCAGGATCACCTATAATCATCTCGAATGGTATGCTATCGTTCGTCAATACATACTTCAATGAATCAAAATTTCCTGCGAATTCTCCGGTAATCTCTCTATATATCTCCTGCGCCGACCGGATGTCTTTCAGACGATCAACTACGGCATCTTGTCTTGAAGTCTTAGCTGCTTGAAACTTAATAGGCTCCGTAATAGAGTTAACCAGCAAATACGCTAGGAAAACAATGAGAAGCGCGAGAAGTACATTAATGACAATTTTCATCTTTAAATGAGTTCGTTATGCGTTTTGAAATAGTTTATCTTGGTTAGATGCTTCCAACATAATTTTTGGTGTGAAACCAGACCAAAAATTATATGCAGATCATTATCCAACATATTAGTGACAATTATATGAATTTTTATTCGATATAAAAACCGATAAACCCTCTAAAATG
>CAZFJO010000493.1:0-2393 GCA_964518915.1 uncultured Saprospiraceae bacterium | reverse complement strand
GCTTCAGTCGGCATATCTCCGCCACCATTGTTTCCTCCATCGCTATAGAAGTAAATATTGTCAACCCATATATTAGACGGAGTGACTCCTGCCTGTCCATCGAATTTCATCTGGAATATATCTGTCAGTGTCATTCCACCGTCTGTGAAAAAGGACAATGGAATATCGTAACTGTTCCATGATCCTGCCGTTATCGGTGTCATGTCGAAAAGCAGTTCTCCTGATGACTGACTGATCGGCGTAACCAACATGACTGTTGCGTCAGCCGTCCACATATCTATGTGTAAAAACTCCATACCGCTTACATCAACTGCCTGCTCTAGCATCATTCCTTGATAATTCAAGTTACCATACTTCATGGTATTGTTGCCTGCTATATCTTCAAATGTAACTTCTGTGCTCTGCCCCCAGTCTGGATTGAAATCAGTACCCATCAAGTCATCGTAACTATCGCTGAAAATAGAAACTACATCTTCTGCTGCTTGTGTAGGGCTTGGTGCTGCTTCAGTGGGTTCCGTAGCGCCGCTACCACCTCCACTAAAGAAATATATGTTATCAAGATAGATGGTTCCATTGCCATCAAATTTAAATTGGATGATGTCTGTTAAATCAACATCTGTAAAACTAGACAAAGGAATATCAACACTATTCCATCCACTTGTCGGCACATCTAGTGCATATGCAGTCTCCATACTATTGCCACTAATCAGAAATGTATTTAACATAGAAGAATTATCCGTCCAGTAATCAATGTGCAGAAAATCTCTTCCGGATACATCTATACTAGAAGCAAGTTGAGTCCCCTGAAAGTTTAATCCTAAATACAATAAGGTGTTGTTTCCATCTATCGTTTCTTCTGTAACGACGGTAGCTTGTCCCCAGTCCGGATTAAAATCAGTACCATCTACATTCATATAAGCATCACTATATATAGAAAGGACATCTGCAGCATCGACGGTAGGATTAGGTGCAGCCGTATCTGGTCCGGCAGGTCCCATTCCGCCATCATTATAAAACAATACATTATCTACGAAAACTGTCGGAAGATCTCCTGAGAAGACCATCTGAGCTAGATTCATCCGACTCGTTAAGCCAGGAAAATCTGTCAATGGAACATCAATAGTCACCCAGTTATTCGTCCGTAAAGTTGGACTGGTTATGCTGATCTCGTGCGATGAATCGTCTCCGCCTCCGAACGCGCCATCTGCTCCGAAATCAACCAATAAAACTTTAAAAGATGCTGGCAATTCTGTAGCAACCGGTGTCCACAAGTTCATGTGAAATCTATTCATGGCAGAGGCATTAATTCTCTGTGACACGAATTCTATCCCGACAAAATTTAAGTCTTTGTATCTTCTAACGTCATTACCGCCTATGTTAAATTCTCTGTCTGTCGCAGTAGAAAATTGCCATCCTGTGTTCCACGTATCGATAGGAACATTGGTATAGGAATTACTGTACATAGATATCACCATTCCTGCATCTATGCTCGGCACTGGTGCAGGCTCATTAGGTAAGATTGCAGATCCGGTAGAAGTTATATTTAGTGACCCTGTAGCAGCCACTCCACCGACGTTTCCTATTATTGTCGCAGAGCCTTCTTCCATTACTGTTACTACTCCCAGTTCACTTACAGTAGCTACTGTTGAATTAGAAGAAGAAAATTCAAAGTAAGATGGCGCTATCTCTATTCTCTGATCTGCACCAGAAGGCATACTATAAGTCATATGTAATCCATCAACCTCTATGTTATCACCTGTCTCAGCAGAAACAATCTTATCCTGACCATCAGCAATGCCTGGTCTCGGGTTGGTTATGGTTCCTAATTTCTCATATTTCACTTCGTCTAACCAGAAGGTATATCCTCTCCCATTTTCAGGTCCTTCTGAATAAAACAACATACCTTTTTCTTCTGTCAACCTTGATGCATCCGGAATAGGTATTATATACTTTTTCCAGTTGGTCGTCATCTGAATATCGTTGAGTGTTACCACATTTCTAGAATCTGCTAAGTCGTTACCGAATCCTATTAAGTCAACAGAAGCAGGCTGAGATGCCTTGGCATAAAAGGTAAGGGCATCATACTCAGTAAGGTTTCTTCCCCCTTCCACTGTAAAGGCTCCACCCGCAAATGCACCTGCAGGATCTCCTACATCTGGCACTGCGAATCTCATCGAGGAAGAACCTTTAAATTTCTCCTTAGTGTCTACATCGAAGGCTGTCAGCAATGATCCACCGAAAGCCGCATATTCTAATCCCGGGCTGAACCCATCAATATAGACTTCAGCTATGTCTGGGAAGGTTGCTAGTTCTAGATCTGAATCATCTCTAGAACAACTAAAAGCCGTCACCAATATCGCAACCGCTAAAAGATATTTTATATTATATATATG
>CAZFJO010000492.1:0-2396 GCA_964518915.1 uncultured Saprospiraceae bacterium | reverse complement strand
GATACACCATTCGTCAGAGATACGGGTAGATCGAATAGTAAGCTTGAAGTTTTTCTGTTGTAGAAATCAAATATCAGATTTACCCGATTCCATAATCCTACTTCTACTCCTACATCGAATTGCTTGTTAACCTCCCAAGTTAAGTTGCTGTTCTCAAGTTGATTTAGAAATATTCCTGGGTTGTCAAGGTAGTCTGCTCCTGTCGCATACAATCCTCTAGATGGGAAATTTCCTATGTTTTCATTCCCGTTTTCACCATAACTGGCTCTGACTCGGAGTGCCGAGATCATAGAATTGTTTCCTAGGAATGCCATCCTATGTAAGTTTACAGCACCTCCTGTAGACCAGAATGTTCCGTGTCTTACACCTGAGCCGAAACGAGAAGATCCGTCCCTTCTTATGGTTGCATTGACATAATATTTGCCTTGATAATTGTAGCTGGTGTTTAGGAAAAAAGATTCAATTGAATTCTCAGTCTTCGTTCCACCTATAAATAATGGTTCCGCAGCGTTAGATAATGTTATAAGCGATGGAAAACCAAAATTAGCACCCTGAGTCTCTACGAAGTGGCTAGAAAATTTTTGTGCTTCGTGTCCTAAGGTGATGTCTATTCCATGAGCATCATTGATATAGTTCGAGTACTTAACCATATTTCTCAACAACCAATTTGTGTTGTTGTCGAAATCTGCTTCAGCGAGACCATTGTTAGACGATCCTGTTCCGAAATCTGGAATAAAAAAGGTTTCGTCCGTTCCTTGAACTCTATTTATACTCACGTATGGCTCATAGGTAAGTCCATCAGAGAACGGAAGATCTACAGTGGCAGATAAAGTGGACAATAGGTTTAGAATATTAGACTGGTCTTTATTCTCTATAATGTTACCGATCGGATGGAATCCAGCATTTATGTCCAGGTTGTACGATCCATCTTCATTAAAAATAGGTTGGGTCGGTATAAATCTAAACAATGCCCTTACTGGATTAGCAAAAGCACCACCATCTGGTACTGTATTCTGCTTAGTAAATGAGATACTATTGTTGAGATTAATATCTAGCCACTCATTGACTTTAGTAGATAGATTTAATCTTCCACTTGCTCTTTCGAAAGAAGAACCAATGACTGTTGCCTGGTTTTTCTGATACCCTCCAGAGATGAAGTATCTCACCTCTTCCGTACCACCAGAAATGCTTAAGTTAGCATTAGTGAAGTTTCCTGATCGAGTAATTTCATCGAACCAATCAGAATCAACAGCAGGGTCTACACCTCTGTCAAGTAGATATTGTGTCGCTTCTGATTGATCATCCGCCAGTCCAGCGTTAATCAAGCCTTCCCTCATTAACTCAGTATACTCTGCAGAATTAAGGGGCTTAAGGTCATCAGATAAAGAAACGTCAGATACACCTGTCTGTACATTGACAGATATCTTAGCCTTTCCAGCCTTACCTTTTTTCGTAGTTATGATTATTACCCCGTTGGCTCCACGCGAACCATATATAGCTGTGGCTGATGCGTCTTTTAATACAGTAATGTCTTCTATGTCCTGAGGATTGATTCCAGAAAGTGGGGTAGAAGTAGTGGATTCATTTCCTATGTTTTCATTGATTACGGGTATCCCGTCAATCACATAAAGCGGATTGCTTCCTGCAGAAATAGACCCAAGCCCTCTGATGGTTATATTCTGGAATGCTCCAGGTTGACCACTACCTTGATTTACTTGGACACCGGTTATATTTCCAGCAAGACTTTCTTGGAAGTTGGTCCTCGGTGCTAAGGCGATTTCTTCCATAGGTGCTTTAGCAGCAGAGCCTGTATAAGAAGACCTTAATTGGTTGCCATATCCAGTAGTGATAACGACTTCATCTAAAACTAGACTAGAAGACATAGCAATGTCTAGAAGAGAGGACTCACCTACCGTAATCGTCTGGGTCGACATTCCTGTATAGCTTATAATAAGCACTTCTCCAGCAGAAGCCTCTATGGAAAAATTACCATTTAAATCTGTAATGGTCGCTCTATCCGTGGAACCTTCTACATAGATGTTGACACCTATGAGTGTTTCCCCAGATTGACTATCGGTTACAGTTCCAGTGATGGTCTGTTGCGCGACTAACTGTCCTCCTACCAGCATGGTAAGGAAGAAAATTAGGCGCAGCGAAATTTGGTGGTTACGTTGCATACTTTAAATTTTAAGATCGGGGCACAGAAATACCATCTACGGAAGCATCATATAGGATGTAATAAAAGCACACCCTAGAGGTGTTGAGTGCCTCAAAGATGTATTCATGAAAATATGACTGCCGTGATAAAACCTCTAGATGCCCACGAAGTGATTAATAATAACAAGTTTAAAAACCTTTCTCTACTTAAAATGTCTCCGTGGATAACACCCTTTAAT
>CAZFJO010000491.1:0-2413 GCA_964518915.1 uncultured Saprospiraceae bacterium | reverse complement strand
TTGACTTTATCTTTCTTAAGGGTCCTGGTCTTCATATTCTTGATTAAGCTTCCGCAAATGTATGGCTAATAAAGCAATGTAACTGCATTACCTTAAGCTGAAGTAATTTTATAACCTGGGTCATGAAGAAATATATTACAATACTGAAGTAAAACGCTCTTGATTTAAAGCACAATGGATTCCAAAAATAGAAATCTGACAATCATAAGACGAAGCTTTACAATTTTCTAAATAGAATGATCGTTTTAGGAAAAATGTATGCTATCTATGTATCCATATACCACAATTAATAAATGCACCATAATATCCACCAATGAGACAGATAGTATTAAGCTCAATTATCTTTTTTCTATTCAGTCTTATGTCTCCCTTTTCCGTGGATGCGCAATTTGGCTTAAGAATAAAGTATAATGTCAACGACTTATCTGGCCTCGATCAAGACCTGTCTATAAACTCCGATGGAGGAAAAACACTTGAATCGAGCATTGAATTAGGAGCAGATTATTGGTTTAGACTTAAGAAGTATAGATGGGAGTTCTTACCTGAACTTTCATTTAGTTACGGATCGTCTGAAATTCCTGAAAACCAATCCATTACACAATCAGCCTTCAACTTCTATATCAACAACAACATATATATCTTCGACTTCGGAAATGATTGTGATTGTCCTACTTTTTCTAAGGATGGCAACGCGTTTACTAAAGGCATACATTTTATTGTTACACCTGGTGTGTCTATTTACAATACCTCCTTTAACGACAATGGGGCATCTTCTTTTTCGCCATCCGTGGCACTGGGTCTAGGATATGATATCGGACTTGATAACCTTATAACTATCAGCCCCTTTTTATTATACAGAAGAGCATTCTCAATAAGTGTGCAAGACGCTTTTCCAGATGAAACATTAACTGGTGATCCGTATGGGCTTTCTCAGTTTCAATTGGGGATTAGAGTAGGCTTTAGGCCTGATTACTCCAGATCATTTGGCAGGAGGTAGCCCGCGCTTAACTTATCTAACCACAAGATTCATTCTATCGAAGTGGTTAACTCATTGATCTAGTTTCTTTAACCACGCATATTTCATACTTTTGCGGAAAATAAACATCCGTGCAAAAGACGAAGATAGGCATCCTTGGTGGTGGACAACTGGGTAAGATGTTGTGTGAAGCAGCATCACCGCTTGACCTCGATATACATATTCTTGATAAATCAAGAGAAATGTCAGCAGGGAAGATATGTCCGAACTTTACTGAAGGAGATTTCAATGACTACGATGATGTTATGGCATTCGGAAAAGATAAGGATGTAATAACCATTGAAATTGAGTCTGTCAATCATGAAGCACTAGCCCAGCTAGAAAAACAAGGCAAAAAGGTTTACCCCCAACCTCGAAACATCGCCCTGATAAAAGATAAAGGGGCACAGAAAATTTTCTACAAGGAAAACAATATTCCGACCTCTCCTTTTACGCTTTACAATGACGCTGATGAAATCAGAAAAGCTGTTTCTTCTGGCGATCTAAGCATACCCTTCGTTCAGAAAGCGAGGACAGGAGGCTATGATGGCAGAGGCGTCCATGTTGTAAAAACAAGCGACGATCTTGACAACTTGCTACCTGTACCCTCTCTTGTTGAAAACAAAGTGGACATTCATACAGAAATTTCTGTGGTTGTCGCTAGAACTCCATCAGGACATATGGCTTCCTTTCCAGTTGTAGAAATGGAATTCCACCCTACTGCGAATCTTGTTGAATACCTCTCCTGCCCTAGTAACCTTTCTGGATCTATACAGCAAGAAGCAATTGCAATAGCAGAGAACATTGCTTCTAGGTTAGAAATTGTAGGATTGCTTGCAGTAGAATTGTTTTATGACAATGAAGGTAAAATCCTGGTAAACGAAGTTGCACCTAGACCCCACAACAGTGGTCACCATTCTATAGAAGGCAATATAACCAGCCAGTTTCAACAACACCTAAGGGCAATTCTAGACCTTCCTCTAGGTGACACTCGATTAATAAAACCTTCTGTCATGATCAATATACTGGGTGAAGAAGGATATACTGGAGATGCCATATATGAAAATATGGAAGAATGCTTACAACTATCGGGCGTCTACATCCATCTCTATGGAAAGTCAACAACGAAGCCATACCGAAAGATGGGTCATACAACGATTACATCAGATACCCTTGAAGAAGCCATAGAAAAAGCTAAATTTGTCAGAAGAACCCTTAAAGTAAAGGCATGAGTATTGAAGTAGGAATAATCATGGGATCAGATTCTGATCTTCCAGTAATGAGACAAGCCGCTGATTTCTTAAAAGAAATAGGAATTGCTTATGAAGTAACAGTTGTTTCTGCGCATAGAACGCCAGATAGAATGTATGATTACGCCACTAAGGCTGCAGATAGAGG
>CAZFJO010000490.1:0-2419 GCA_964518915.1 uncultured Saprospiraceae bacterium | reverse complement strand
CCTAAATATTCCTGCATTTATCATAGTGGAATCACTTATAGAAATCAGGTCAGGATACTTATTTCTAAATCTATCCATGCTGTCTTGAGGGACAATCAAATCTCCATTATCATCAGCATAATTCCCTAGAAATTGCATGATATCTCGCAATTCCTTATGGTCACTAATGGCGTTTTTTAGTGTTTCTTGGTTGGTCTCAATTTCTTTTAAAACGTTAACAGATGCAAGTTTCTTCTGATCTCTTAGGTTCTTGCTTGAGACCCATTCATTTAAAAACATGGCACCGAATACACCGATCAAGGTAGCGGTCAAGGTTATGAACCAGTTGCTTCCAAGAAGTTTAGATATTCTTTTTTTCATATTTTATGATTAAGTCAGATGAAGCATAGCGGTATACTAAAAATAAGAAAAAGAACAACACTTACTTCTAAATGGGTTACAGCGTTACAATCAGAATCATTGTTTATAACCGAGCAGATAAGCTTATGTCATTTATAACCGGACTTGATTTATAAAAATCGTACATTCATCGTTATTTCTGATTTGAATATAATGTGTAACTGGCAAAAACATCTCAACAATCATCTCCTATAGATATGGAATACAGAACTTACCTCATTGCATTTCTGGTTTTAACCATAATGAACTGTTCATCTAAAAAAAAGAATGAACCGATAAAGAAAGACACCTCCATTGAGATATCTAAGACTCAACTTGATCTCGATATGGCTAATCAGCTTTCTCAATTGGCTTTTCACTGCATAGATCAAGAATACCCTAACAGGCTAGGTCAAACCATAGCAAGTCCTGAAGATCTCAAGCCTCCGCAAGAGTTGCGCCCTGCATTCTATGGTTGCTTCGATTGGCATTCGGCGGTACATGGTCACTGGACACTTGTAAGGTTATTGAAGTCCTTTCCAGATTTAGACAATGCGGCTGCTATCAAGGCCAAATTAACCAAGAATATTACTCCAGAAAATATAAAGACAGAACTTAAGTTCTGGGATGGTGAGCACAATAAATCATTTGAGCGGACCTATGGCTGGGCATGGCTATTGAAACTGCAAGATGAGTTATTGACCTGGGATGATCCTCTGGCAGATCAATTGTCATCTGCATTATCCCCTATGGCTGAATTTTTAGAACAGAAATATATAGAATTCTTGCCGAGACTCAACTATCCTATTCGGGTAGGAGAACACTCCAACACTGCATTTGGCTTGACCTTCGCTATGGATTATGCCATGGCACATGGTAGAGATTCTTTTCTTGAAACCATGTCAGACCGAGGAAAAAATTATTACAGCAGTGATCAAGGATGTCCACTCAACTGGGAACCAAGCGGTTATGATTTCCTCTCTCCTTGCTTAGAGGAAGCACACTTTATGTCTAAAGCATTGCCTACTGAAGAATTTCGTACATGGTGGGAATCTTTCTTAGGTGATCGACAAGTTACAGAATTGAAACCAGCAGAAAGCTTAGATCTTACGGATGGGAAACTCGTACACCTCGTAGGATTGAACTTCAGCCGAGCTTGGTGCTTGTTCGATATAGGCCATACTCTAGGAAATTCACAGCTGATTTCGATTGCTGAAACGCATATTAATGATAGCATGCCTCAGGTTGTCAATGGAGACTATGCCGGTGAGCACTGGTTAGCATCATTCGCCGTGATGGCTCTGACATCGAGAAAAGAAATCACGAAATAGACAACTTCATTGGTCCTCATAGATACATCTAATCATCAATTTTTCAGCACCTATTTCTGGATATAGATATAGTGTGCTATCTTATTGCCTTATTTAAAATACAACGATAATGAAAAGTACTTTTACTACTCTATTCCAGAAACTCATTTATACCGTGTTCATTCTGTTTTTATCCGTTTCATTGGTAGCACAGCCAGGCAGAGGATCACAATGGACAGAAGATGGCAATGGATATTATAGCATCCAGAGTGGTGAAGTTATCTACAAGGACTTAAGCACATTAGGTGAAGAAACCATTATAAGTAAGGAGATGCTTACTCCTGCTGGTGCAGATGCTCCCTTGAAGATTAAGGATTTCACTTTCGCAAATGATAAAAAGTCCGTTCTAATATTCGCCAATGCGCAGAGAGTATGGAGGTATGAAACGCGAGGAGACTACTGGGTTCTGAACACAGAAAGCGGCATGCTAAAGCAACTGGGAAAAGGGCTTGCAGAAGCGTCATTGATGTTTGCTAAATTTTCTTCTACAAGTAGTCAAGTAGCATATGTTTCAGAACACAACATATATGTAGAAAACATTGCCGATGGTAAAATTCAAAAGTTGACTGATACACAAGGAACTCCGAAACTTATACACGGAACATTTGACTGGGCATACGAAGAAGAATTCAGTTGTTTAGATGGTTTCAGGTGGAGTCCAGATGGAAAGA
>CAZFJO010000489.1:0-2427 GCA_964518915.1 uncultured Saprospiraceae bacterium | reverse complement strand
CAATCACTAAGGTGGAAAGCAGAACCATAATTATCCCTCTTTAAATTATTGACCATTAAGGTTTCTAAAGTATCATAGTATTGCATCAATATATGCAGGTACTCACCATTGTGAAAAATTTTGACATCTGTATCCATCTCAGCTTTACCATCATTGACCGGCCAGAAATTGTTGAAGTCATTCAGGGAAGGTATGCTGTCCCATATCGATTCAGACGCTTTACCATCTACATCTATGCTTCCTGGATGGTACAAGACGGATTGCGAGGAAGCAGTTACAGATAGCAGAAGAATAAAATAGATGGATAGAATCTTCATAGCATGCGATTTTCTTGCAATCTATGCCTAGTCCATCAATCATTTTTCTTTAGTATATGTTTGCGTTTATAACGTATAATTTTAAGTATAACAGCCCCATAATCCTTATACTCAACCATATGTATACGGTTATAAGCCATACATATACTTGCATCATTGTATATGGGCTAATTGCCTTATCTTTAATCTATGAGGACGGTTTTAAAACATATGCTGATCTGGGTGAGTGTTTACATTATATACTCTTTTATGATGTCGTACACCCGTGACTACCGGGCCATCCTATTAACGAATATCAGTAATGTATCTCTGTTTATGGCAGCTTACTATCTCTTGCGGTATGTACAGATACCATTGCTTTATGATCGAGGCAAAATGCTCTCATTCGTCCTAAGCCTGATTGCTAGTTCGCTTGCCCTATGTGCAATATGCAGGGTTAATGGCATTCTCTGGATGGACAATGTTAACGGTAAAACAGATGATATCCCTTTCATTACACCAGCCTCTTATGTGATAAAAACTGTGCGATTCTATAGTCCGGCTCTTGCACTAATTGCATGGGAGTTACAAGTAAAACGAAGAGATGAAATAAATAGAATCCACCAACTGGAAAAAGAAAAGATGGCCAATGAATTAAAATATCTCAAAGCCCAGATCAACCCTCACTTTCTCTTTAATACATTAAACAATCTTTACTCCTACGTTGTAAACCAATCTCCTAAAGCTCCAGATATGGTTATGAAACTCTCTGGCATCCTAGATTATATCTTATACAAGAGTCAGAAACATGAAGTACCCTTGCATGAGGAATTAGAAACGATCAAGCATTTTCTAGGTTTGGAACAGATTAGATATGGTGATCGGCTTAAGGTAGAATTTAATTATAGTGATCATACTGCGACAATGGTCTCCCCATTGATCTTACTCTCAATTGTAGAAAATGCTTTCAAGCATGGCGCAAGTGGCGATATCGATAATCCAGAAATAAAAATAAATATTGATACTCAGAACAACCAAGTATATTGCCGGGTATGGAACACGAAAAGCAGTCATCTAGGCGAACTAAATGACGCCTACAAAGAAGGGATAGGGTTGAAAAACATAAAACGCCAACTCAATCTTGTCTACCCGGAAAATCACGAATTGATCATTGAAGATAACGCCGACTCTTTTCTTGTGGATCTGAAAATTAATTCTGCAGCATGAGTATCATTAAGTGCTTTCTTATAGATGATGAGCCACCGGCAATAGAACTGATCGAAAACTATATAAACTTAGTTGATCATATGACAGTAGTCGGAAGTTCTCACAGTGCAGTGAAAGCATTTGATCAACTGAAATCACTCCAGATAGACCTTTTATTTTTAGATATACAGATGCCTGTTCTCAATGGCATACAGTTTCTTAAAACCCTACAGAACCCTCCTGCGGTAATTATAACAACAGCATATCGAGAATATGCCATTGATGGGTACGATTTAGACATCATTGATTATTTACTTAAACCCATCGCATTTGATAGGTTTTTAAAATCTGTAGAAAGATACCGATCAAGAGATGCGCCCACACCAGTAATTGGTCATTTAACTAATCAAAAGATAGATCACATTTATGTCAATGTAAATAGGACCAAACATAAAATTCTTCTAAATGATATCAATTACATAGAAAGCATGAAAGACTATGTAAGAATACACACTGTGCATCAGAAATTAATGGTAAAAGGCAATCTGGGATCATTTATGAAAAAAGTACCGAGCGAATCAATTGTAAGGGTTCACCGATCATATTCCATATCTATTCAGAAGATTCAATCTTATAACCAATCTGAAGTAGTAATTGATGGCACACCTATACCCGTAGGGCATAATTACAAGAATGTTATCGTTTCCATAATCGGCTAATCCATATTTAGTCTTACCGAAGCCCCCACTTCACCCCTAAGAAGTACGTTCTCGGCATCCCTGGGCCATAGACGAAATTGCTATCTCTATTCTTCCCTACATCGAAAGTTTCCTGATAACCATTGAGCATATTCTTTACACCTCCGTAGACCTCAATGGAGTGGGCATCATTCAAGGGAATAACATACCCTATTTTAGAACTCAAC
>CAZFJO010000488.1:0-2433 GCA_964518915.1 uncultured Saprospiraceae bacterium | reverse complement strand
AAAACCTTAAGTGGACTTTAACGGTTATAAATTGGACGTAAGCTTAGTTAAGACTGATATTTGTGCCATGAAGTATATTATACCACCATTCATAAGTAAGTGTTTCACACTCCTATTCTTATGCATAGGATTTACAGCAACAGCGCAATATGGGATATCTGGAAGGGTCCTCGATGACGAGACGAAGCTCCCCATTGATTTCTCAACAGTTGCAATAATTGATGCGAAAGATGGCAGTGTCATAACAGGAACCACAACGGATAATGGAGGCAGATTTACCGTGGAGTCTAGTGTAGAAAACATCAGAATAGAAGTCAGTTTTCTCGGGTATGGTAAGTTAATATTGGAAAACTTAGATTTTAATAATAAGATTTTAGAACTCGGTGATATCTTCTTAAAGGAAGACGGTCAGCTACTAGAAGAAGTCGTGGTATCTGCAGAAAAATCAACAACAGAGTTCAAGCTAGATAAACGGGTTTTCAATGTAGGGACAGATCTCAGTTCCACTGGAGCTAGTGCGCTAGAAGTTCTTAATAATGTTCCATCGGTCAATGTAGATATAGAAGGTAAGGTTGCTCTCAGAGGTGCAACGGGTGTACAGATATTGATCAATGGAAAACCATCTGTACTAGCAGACGATTCAAGTGGAGCTCTAGGTACCATTACAGCAGACATGATAGACCAGGTAGAAGTAATCACCAATCCTTCTGCTAAATATGAGGCAGAAGGAACATCAGGAATAATCAATATTGTTCTCAAGAAAAATGAAAAAAGAGGAATCAATGGAAGCATTTCTCTAAACTCAGGTGTACCGCACAACCACAGTGTCGGATTCAGCATGAATAAGCGTACAGATAATTTCAACCTTTTTACACAGATCGGAGCTGGTTATAGAGAATTTCCATCAGAAGTAGAAAACATCAATAAAGATGTAGCCAGTGACATTACCATTCAGTCAATAGGAGAAGAATTCAGAAATGAAAAATTCTACAATTTCATTCTAGGGTCTGATTACTACATCAATGAACAAAATGTAATCACCGTTTCTGGAAACTTTGCGTATGAAGTTGAGGAACAGCCTTCGCTGTTTGAGTTTAGTTTATTAGAAGGAGAAACACTTACAAGTGCGTGGAACAGGAGCGAAGTAACCAGTGCAACCAACCCTAAAATTCAATACGAAGTACAATACAAGAGAGATTTTACAGACCATAAAGATCATCAGTTGTTGTTCAGTGCAATCGGTAACTATTTCGGTAAGGACCAGGAATCTGCTTTCAGCAATGACTTTTCTCAAGGTGCTGATAACCTAGCGGATCAACTGACAGCGACTTCTTTTAACGAAGGTAAGTTCACTTTCAACCTAGACTACACTAAGCCATTTCAGGAACACTGGACCATCGAAACAGGTATTCAATACTTGATCAATGATGTGAGCAATGATTTCAGGGTAAGCAATGAAGTCACTCCAGGTGTGTATGAAGATGATCCAGGTCTGACCAATGAATTTGAGTATTCGCAAGATGTACTCGGTGTCTACGGAACAGGTGCTTATGAGGGAGAGTTATGGGGATTAAAATTAGGCCTGAGGGTTGAAAATACGGTATTAAGAACTTTATTAGTCAATACAGAAGAAGGCAATGATCAGAATTTCACCAATCTGTTCCCATCCCTTCACACTTCTTACAAGTTAGCAGAAGGAGTATCCTTTCAAGCTGGATACTCGCGCAGGATTTACAGACCTAGATTATGGGATCTTAATCCTTTTTTCAATATCAGAAACAACTTCAATATACGGGTAGGAAATCCAGCGCTTATGCCAGAATTTACCGACTCCTATGAAGTAGGAAGTATATTTATATTTAATGAAACTTCCATCAACGTAAATGTTTACCACAGACATACCCAAGATAAAATAGAACGGGTATCGACATTTAACAATGGTGTCAATACTTGGATACCGATGAATATCGGTGTGAATCGCGCCACAGGTATAGAAGCTAACTTTAAGTATTCTCCTACGAAGAAAATCACCTTGAATGGAGATGCTAATTATAACATATTCCAGAGGGAAGGATCGTTTAACGATCAGAACTTTGATTTTTCGGCAGACCAGTGGTCAGGAAAGTTGACTGGAAAATACAAGCTTTCTAAAAACATCGATGCGGAAGCTACCGTAAGGTATCAATCTAGGGTTCAGACTATCCAGGGCACCCAAGCAGACAACTTGTTTACGGATTTAGGTTTCCGGTATAAGATTCTGAAAGGAAGAGGTGTTTTTAATGTAAGCATAAGAGATGTATTCGCATCAAGAATTCGTCAGACATCGATAGAAAATACAGACTTCGAAACTTTCTCTAGAAGTCTGCGAGGAAGGTTTATCACCTTTGGTTTCAGTTACGGTTTCGGCAAGGGAGAAGCGATGACTTATTCTAG
>CAZFJO010000487.1:0-2434 GCA_964518915.1 uncultured Saprospiraceae bacterium | reverse complement strand
CATGCTTCTCCTCAGATGAGCATATACTCGAGCCTGGTTTTTAGATACTTCGTTCTTGATGATTTTATCGATGATTCTATATCTCAAGAATTTTTAGACTTGATGGAAGCAGACTTTAATACGGTGCGTGCAGCTGGAGTTAAAATTATTCCACGGTTCGCGTATACGATTGAAGCCAACCAAGGAACATGTGGAAACTTTATCTGTCCACCCTATGGAGATGCTTCTAAAGCTAGGGTACTGGAACACATTACTGATCTAGGAGAAGTACTCAGAAACAATGCTGATGTTATCGCAACTATCCAGATGGGGTTTATAGGAACCTGGGGAGAACAATACTATACAGATTTTTTCGGCGATGCATCGATGTCTCCCTTTAAGCTGGTGGATACCAACTGGGAAGATCGGAATGAAGTGCTGGGTTCTATGCTGGATAATTTTCCAGAAGAAAGAATGATTCAAGTCAGGTACCCCCAACTTAAGCAACGGTATGTCTATGGTGTAAACGCTCTAACCTCTAGTGCTGCCCTTACATCTACAGAAGCGTACTCGGGTTCTAAAAAATCTAGGATTGCTTTTCACAACGATTGTTACCTAGCCAGTGATACAGATTTCGGGACGTATAACGACTATGGAAATTCTGCAACTTCTTCTTTTGCTGATACTGCGGCATTAAAACCATACCTAGCCGCAGAAACCAGATATGTAATGATGGGAGGAGAAACCTGTGCAGCTAACAATCCTGATGACGATTGTGGCCAGAGGGCAGATAATGAAATGCGCCGGATGCACTTCACTTATCTCAACGCAGAATTTAATTATCCCGATGTCAATAGCGACTGGGTAGGTGATTGCATGGAAGACATAAAGAAGAATCTAGGATATCGATTACATATGGAAGAGTCGACCATTAATTATATGGAATCTTCCAGGACACTTGACTTCAGTTTTAAGATTAAAAACCTCGGTTACTCTTCTCCTCAGAATAAGAGAGGGCTACAGCTTGTTATGAAAAACAGCAACACCTCTGAGGAATTCTTAGTAGATATACCTGCTGATCCGAGAACCTGGGATTACGAATCTGGGACCACTACAGTAGCTTCTACTTTTTCTATTCCTGTGTATATACCAGATGGTGATTACGACTTCTATGTTTTTCTTCCGGATGGTTTTTCTTCTCTTTATGGAAACCCTGACTATGCCATAAGGTTAGCAACATTACAAGGTGCAACAGATGTCTGGGATGCGGCCTCTGGTTACAATAAAACGGGCCATAGCATTACGCTTGCAGCAGGTGACGAAAGTAGCATTACTGAAGGAGCTAATCCTAGTTTCCGACCTTGCAACAATATAACTCAGTCCTTACTGGTTGAATCAACTTCAGACAATACCTCTGGTTCTCTGAGGGAATTGATTTTAAATGCTGCTTGTGGTGATACTATTTTTTTTGCCTCTGAGCTTAACGGGACTGACCTTTCTCTTGAAGGTACGCCCATCTCTATTGATAGAGACATCATTATTATAGGAAACGGTACAACAGAAACACAGCTAGATGGCCAACTTCTGAGTCGAATATTCTCAGTTGAAAGTCAAGGTCACTTGTATCTAGAAAACCTGACCTTGAAGAATGGAAAAGAAGCAACCGACGGTGGAGCCATTCTTAACGATGGCTATCTTTTCTTGAAAAATGTTGCCTTAGAAAACAACCTGGAAGGGTCTTCTGAAAAAGCAATTACCAATCGCAATGTTATGCGGGTGTTACAAGGTGTTGCTTCTGAGGTAAAAAAATAAAAAGGAGGACTGTATGAATACAACACCTCCTTTCTATAATTAATTACACTAGTTTTTTATGATCCTTTATACCCACCGAATAAAGTGATGCCTACATTAATTCCTAAGTATTTAGAAGCGCCATCTGCAAATATTAAATTATACTCTGCTGAAAGCCTCAGAAGTCCCAACTCATATCCTGCTCTGATAACAGCGCCTACGTTTCCTCCACTTCCTTCGACAGATTGTCCATTTATTTCTACGGAACCTCCACCAAAATAACCTAGTCCAGCACCACCGAAAGCTCTAGAGTTTCCGGTTGTAGAAAAATAGTAATCTCCTATAAGGGCACAAGAACTGAAAGCTCCTAAAGAAACCGTTTCATCTCCTGAGCCAAAAAGTGCAGCTTCCCACCTTACTCCCGCAGAAAGATTGTCTTTAACATTATATCGAATTTCTGATCCAAAAGCAAAACCTCCTGTTACACCATTTCCTGAAGGAACAACTCTACCGAATCTTAAAATATCCCACTCTACCGACTTGTAATTTTCAGCTTGAGCATTAGAATCTAAGGCAAAAAATGCCACGGCAATGAATGCCATTAATAGGTTTTTCATAAGTATGTTGATTTGTTAAATAAATATTCTCGAACTAAGTATCTAAG
>CAZFJO010000486.1:0-2436 GCA_964518915.1 uncultured Saprospiraceae bacterium | reverse complement strand
ATCTATAGCTATACTTTTAATCTCTTCATCCGAGTGCCGCAGATAGAAAGTAGGGGAGATGGCCGTTCCTTCCTCCATCGCTTTCTGAGTTAATTTTATTACTTTAAGATAGGCTGGATGGTCAAATGAGTCCACCACAGATTCCAGATTGGTTAGTAAGTATTGAGCAACCGTAATATTCTTTTCTTCATGGTATATCTTATCTCCTAAGCTTATCAATATCCGGATGATGTCTTTCTCTCTATAATTGAGGTTATCGTCTGCTGCCTTAGGCTGCTGGCTGGGTTGTTTTCTTTCTACTACGAATCTATCTTCATCTAACGGAGGAATATTTCTATTACGATCTCGTTCTTGAAGTTTCTTTTTGATTAACCCCTTAATGGATTTATTAACTTCTCCTGTAACAATCTGTTCATCTATCTGAAAAAGAGCACTGGCTTGCTGCACATATACAGATCGTTTAATCGGATCAGGGATTAAGGCAATGCTTCCCACCACATCTCTCATTGCTCCGGCACGTAAGATAGGGTCGCCTTTTGCTTCACTCAGTAGGAGTTCAGTTTTAAAAAGGACGAAATCTTTGGCTTGAGCGGAAGTATACTCTATAAAGCCTTCCTTACCCAAACTGGAAACATATGAATCGGGATCTTCTCCTTCAGGAAGCAATACAACCTTGACGTTCATATCATAGGAGAGAATCATATCTAATCCACGCAGTGCCGCTTTAATACCTGCAGGATCTCCATCGTATAATATCTTAACATTAGGTGTATACCTCTTGATGAGCTTGATCTGATCTTCAGTAAGCGATGTCCCAGATGAAGCAACTACATTCTCTATGCCTGCTTGATGAAGACTGATGACATCTGTATAACCTTCTACAAGGATACACTCATCTTCCTTTCTGATGGGTGATTTAGCGAAGTATAGTCCGTAGAGTGTCTTCCGCTTATTGTATATATCACTTTCTATAGAATTAACGTACTTCGGAACCTTCTTATCTGAGGATAAGGTTCTTCCTCCGAATGCGATCACTTTCCCACTGAGGTTATGTACGCTAAACATGACACGATCCCAGAAGAAATCTCTATCGTACTTGTTCGTCAAGCCTAGCTTCCTGAGATGCTCTATATTGTACTTCTTATTTAGCGCTTCTGCGGTAAGTGCATCCTTAGACGCCGGGGCCCATCCGAGATTGAACTTCTTAATTGTCGCTTCTCTGAATCCTCTTTTCTTAAAATAACCGAGCCCGATAGACTTTCCTGCATCGGTATTAAACAATTGATCTTTGTAAAAATCTTTAGCGAATTCATTAACGATATAAAGCGAATCCCTGAGTTCAATGGTTTCTTTTTCTTCAGCTGTATATTCTGTTTCTTCTATCTCTATGTTGTACTTTTTAGCGAGATATCGAATAGCCTCTACGTAGGATAATCCTTCATGATCTTTTATAAAAGTTATAGAATCGCCTCCTTTTCCACACCCGAAACACTTGTATATATTTTTAGCAGGAGAAACGGTAAATGAAGGTGTCTTTTCATCGTGAAAGGGGCACAATCCGATCATGTTTACACCACGGCGCCTGAGGTTGACGAAATCTTCAATGACTTCTTCTACCTTAGCGTTCATTATCACTTCATCTATGGACTTCTGCTTTATCATCTGAGCATTATTATCTCTTAGTTGATTCCTAGTACATCATTCATCGTAAAGATACCTTTTCTACCGATGATCCACTCTGCAGCCAGAACAGCACCTAGTGCAAATCCCTTTCTTGATTTAGCTTCATGCTTAATGGATATGTCGTCAATATCAGATACGTAGTCAATGATGTGAGTCCCTGGTGCATCTGTTATTCGCTCAGAGATGATAGGTAGGGTAGAGGAGTCTAAGGGAGCCTTTTCGTTAACCCACTCGGTATATCTATCCGTACGATCAATCAAGTCTTGGGCAAGGGTAATACCTGTACCACTAGGGCTATCCAGCTTAGTCGTATGGTGGATTTCGGTAACCTGGGCATGGTAAGCTGGATGGTTATTCATCATGGTAGCGAGTTTTTTGCTTAAAGCAAAAAAGATATTAACGCCTACAGAAAAATTACTTGAAGTCAAGAAAGCGCCTCCATGATTCATAGCATAATCTTTCATCTCACTTACTTTATCATTCCATCCAGTAGTCCCACTGATGACCGGAACACCTGCATCGATACAGTGTTTAATATTATCATAAGCTGATTCTGGGAAGGTAAACTCTATGGCTACATCGCTCATGGCAAATGCATCGCTTCTATAAGCATCGTCATTTCTATGGTTTATGATAACGGATATTTCGTGTCCTCTTTCGAGCAAAATACCTTCTATAACCTTGCCCATCCTTCCATAACCTATAAGTGCTACTTTCATTCCCGTAAATTATTCAATTGTTGTTCTATTGTAA